>NZ_JBIEKI010000019.1:0-69320 GCF_043497085.1 Halobacillus sp. B23F22_5
GGTTTGCCTTCAAATCCTCCGCACGTTACCTCACGGTAACGCACTATTTGTCAGCTAATGCTTACCGGCTGAATCGGTGCATTCGGGACTCTCACCCTGTAGCGCATGTGCTGCCACTCGCAAAAAAAATCCACTTACAAGTGTAAGTGGATTTGCTCTCTAGATGGAGCATAGCGGGCTCGAACCGCTGACCTCTACACTGCCAGTGTAGCGCTCTCCCAGCTGAGCTAATGCCCCGTGATTCGATTAACTCGACAATCAGTATTATATAACGACATTCGTCCTAATATCAAGAGGAAAATGCAAAACCTTGCCATTTTTTATATACCAGGACTTTCTTCATCGTTTATGCTCCTCTTTCCTCGGGTATCCCTGTTTCTAAGGAGGCGATATCGATGCAACCGAACTATCAAATTTTTGGCGATGATGAACAAATGGGTGAATCTATCGACAAGATTAAAAAACACGGCGTAGATGAAGATAATATCTACATTCTTTCTCACGACAATGATCATGTCAGACGAACGAAAAGGCAAACAGATGCTAACAAGATCGGCGTGAGTGAAACTGGTCTTGGTACAGCAACGAAAAATGTCTTCCGTGGTAAAGATGATAAACTGATCTCCAAAATGAAAGAGATTGGTTTCGATCAATCCACAGCCAAGGAGCTCCATAAAGAATTAGAAAAAGGGAAAACCTTGTTAGTTGTTACGAATGAAGAAGACGTTAAATTTTAATAGGTTGAAGCCAAAAGCGGAGTGATATGAGCCAATATCCACTCCGCTTCTATTATTTAACCGGTATTTTAATGTATTGCTGAAGCACGCTCTTCATCAACTGCTTCCCTTCCAGCGTCCCGATCGATTCAGGGTGAAACTGGACCCCTTCAATTGGATAGGTTTTATGCCGGATCCCCATGATTTCACCTTCAACGGTTACGGCGGACAAATCAAAGGACTTCGGCAGACTTTCCATATCCACAATTAAGGAATGATAGCGCATTGCTTCCATCGGAGAAGGCAGCCCTTCGTAAATTCCCTTTTCATCGTGATGGATGAAGGAAGATTTGCCATGCATCAATTTTTCTGTCTGTACCACTTCAGCTCCGAACGCCTGGGCGATTGCCTGGTGGCCGAGGCATACACCAAAAATCGGAAACTTTCCTTTGAACTTATCAATAACTTCCAAGGTCAATGGTGCATCACCTGGTGAACATGGCCCTGGTGACAGGAAAATCAAATCAGGCTGAATCTGTTCGATTTCCTCTATGCTCACCTTATCATTACGTCGAACAATTATTTCTTCTCCCATTTCTCCTAAATACTGTACGATATTATAGGTGAATGAATCATAATGATCAATCATGTAAATCACTTTGCTCAGCTCCTCTCTGCTCTTCCTCCTCAGTTACTCGACCAATTCACATACATTATTATAAAAACGAACCAGGGCTGCCTCTCGTTTTTGCTCATCCTTCAAGTTTTCTACTTCTGCCTCCACCAGGCGGATGATCTTGCTCCCGATAATCACCCCGTCGGCATGCTCGCGAATCATTCGCACATCGTCATTGGTTGAGATACCGAAACCTACTGCTACAGGAACAGGACTGTGCTTTTTCACTTTCTCAATGAAGTGGGTGACTTCAGAAGACAACTGATTTTCACCGCCGGTTACACCAAGTGTTGATACGCAATAAAGAAATCCGCGGGCTTCGGAAGCAATTTTCTGAAGCCGTTTCTCTGAGTTAGGAGCGACCAGGGATATATATTCTATCTCATGTTTCAGTGCCAGTTCCCTGACAGACTCACTTTCTTCATGGGGAAGGTCTGGAATAAGCACGCCTTCTGCTCCATGCTCCTCAAGCAGTTCAAAAAACGTTTCCTCCCCGATGCGGAGGACAGGATTATAATAAGTGAAGACGACAACAGGAATGGTCAGGCCTTTTTTACGCATCGCCGGAATTAGTTCAATCGCCTGTTTCAAAGACATTCCATTATCCAATGCGCGTTTCGCCGCCCGCTGGATCGTTGGTCCATCGGCCAGAGGGTCAGAGTAAGGAATACCAAGCTCCAGGATATCAGCCCCTGCCTCCTGAAGCTTCAAGGCCAGCTCGATTGTCACCTCAGGGGCAGGATCACCTGCTTCAATGAATGGGATGAACAAGTCTTCTGTCTTACTGAGCTTACCCTGGAATGAAGTTTGTGTCAGCATGTTATTCCTCCCCCTTGAAATGATTCATAATGGTAGCCAGGTCTTTATCACCGCGCCCGGAAAGATTGATAAGGATTGTCTTATCCTCTGGTAGATTCTTCGCTTCCTTGAATGCCTGAGCTAACGCATGGGCACTTTCCACAGCCGGAATAATACCTTCCGCTTCCGTTAACAGTTTCAATGCTTCCATCGCTTCCTCATCGGTCACCGCTTCATAACGCACTTGTTTGGAATCAAACAAATAAGCATGCTCCGGTCCTATGCCAGGATAATCAAGACCTGCTGAAATCGAATAAGGCTCTGTTATCTGACCATGTTCATCCTGTAATAAGAAGGTCAACGAACCGTGAATCACTCCGCGGTCGCCTTTGGTCAATGTTGCTGCATGCTCCTCCGTATCGACACCTTTCCCAGCGGCTTCTACACCGACCAGTTCGACATCGTCTTCTAAAAAAGGATGGAACATCCCGATCGCGTTGCTGCCACCTCCGACACAGGCATAGATATAATCTGGCAAAGTCGGCTCACCTTCCAGGAACTGACGCTTCGATTCATCACCGATGATGCGCTGGAAATCACGGACCATGCGAGGATATGGATGAGGGCCGACCACGGAACCAATCAAGTAAAAATGATCTTCACAGTTCGCTACCCAGTAACGGATCGCTTCATTGGTCGCATCTTTAAGTGTTCCACGGCCGCTGGATACAGGAATAACTTCTGCTCCGAGCATTTTCATCCGGAACACATTCGGTTCCTGGCGGCGGATATCTTCCTCCCCCATAAACACTTTACATTCGAGACCGAACTTGGCCGCTACCGTGGCGGAAGCGACTCCGTGCTGGCCTGCTCCTGTTTCTGCAATGATTTTACTTTTGCCCATCCGTTTTGCAAGCAACGCCTGCCCAATGGCATTATTTAACTTATGAGCGCCGGTATGAAGCAGATCTTCCCGCTTCAAGTAAATCCTGGCACCGCCTAACATGTCTGTGATTTTATCAGCGTACGTAAGCGCCGTTGGTCTCCCTGCATACTTTTCTAACACATGATGATATTCTGCGATAAAATCTTTATCTGCCATGGCTTCATCAAGCGCTTCTTCCAGCTCCTGCAATGGAGCCATCAATGTTTCTGGCACATATTTACCACCAAAATCACCGTACCGCCCTTTTTGATCCGGATATACTTGGACCATAGTTTTCCACCTCTCTCATCAGCGCTTGAATTTTATTTCGATCTTTTTTATTTTCAGTTTCGGTGCCGCTGGAGAGATCGATTCCTCCAGGGTAATAGCTTAATACCTCTCCTGCGTTTTCAGCAGTGATGCCGCCCGCAATCAGACATGGCACTCCCTGATGCTCTGCTTCTTTCCGATAAGCAGGGATCGCTTCCCAATCGAATTGCACGCCGGTCCCGCCATAAGCCCCTTTTACTTTGGAATCTACTACGAAGCCATCGACGGCTCCCTTGAATAGATGCATATAATCGACACCGAAGTCGGCGTGATGGATCACTTTCCACACTGGTAAAGAAAAATGCTCTTTAATTTGAAGCACTTCCGAGACCGTTTCATTGCCGTGTAATTGGATGATATCGAGTGGGACATAATGCAACACGATCTCAAGTTCTTCTATAGTTGGTTCTACGAAAACACCCACGAGCGTTTGGTACGGGTTTACTTCATTTATCCAGCGTCCAACTCTCTCCGGCCGGACATAACGTTTTGTTCCTGGCACGAAAATAAAACCGAGGTGAGTTGCCTGAGAATCCGCACTAAAAGCTAAGTCCTGCTTCGACCGGTTGCCGCATAGCTTGACTAAAGGTTCCATCATGAGCGGACGCCTCCCATCAAACGAGTCACTGCTTGATTGAGGTCATCCTGCCGCATCAGCGCTTCACCGACAAGAATGCCTTCTGCCCCTGCTGCTGTAACCTGTTCGATATCTTCATAGCTGAAAATGCCGCTCTCAGAGACGATTAGGCTTTTCTTTGGTACCATTGGGGCGATCTTTTTTGTTTGTTCCAATGTAGTTTCAAAGGTTTTGAGATTCCGGTTATTGATGCCGATGATCTTCGGGGTGAACTCCTTCAAAATCCCTTCCAGCGTTTCTTTCGAATGTACTTCAACGAGCGCTTCCATTCCAAGACTCTCCGCATGCTGGTAAAATTCGTGCAGCTGTTTCGGCTCTAACGCTTCACCGATTAATAGAATCGCATCTGCTCCGATCCTGGCGCTTTCTTCGATTTGGACAGAATCGATAATAAAGTCTTTCCGCAACACCGGCAGATTCACTACCTTTTTTATATCGCTTAAAAAGTCCCGGTGACCCTGGAAAAAATGCTGGTCCGTCAGCACAGAAATTGCCTGGGCACCTGCTTTTTCATATTCCCGGGCAATGACGACAGGGTTGAAATCATCACGGATAATCCCTTTGGAAGGAGATGCTTTTTTCACTTCCGCAATCAAACCGGCAAGGTAAGGTGAATGCTTTAAGGCATCATGTAAGGAATAGTGAGTAGTGCTCTGCTCCTCTGGGAGGAAAATCTTATCTATTTCTTGTTGTTTGATAGCGAGAATCGTATCAAGCATATTTCCGCTCCTTTGTATGTGTAATTGCTTCAAAGTATTCCCTTACTACACCTTCTTCAAGCGCTTTTTTCACTTGCTTTACACCTGCCTGGATGCTCTCGGCTTCACCTGCGATATATAACCCTGCTGCCGCGTTCATCAATACGATGTCACGCGCGCTGTCATTCGCTTTGTTATAGACGATATTCTGGATGATCGCTGCACTTTCCGCTGGATGGGCGATTTGAATATCTTCTAATTTTCCGCGCTTCAGGCCGACCTCTTCCGGGCTCAGTGTAAATCTGGTAATCTCTCCATCTTTCAATTCCACGATATCTGTTTCACCTGTAATGGTTATTTCATCAAGGCCGTCTCGGCCAGTCACAAGCAAAACATGTTTGGAACCAAGCGCCTTCAGCGTGCCTGCTAACTTCTCGCCATAGTCCGTATCATAGATACCAATCAACTGGCGTTTCGTCTGAGCAGGATTGGAAATCGGTCCGAGCAGGTTGAAGACTGTCCGGAAACCAAGCTCCTGTCTCGCTGGTACCGCGTGCTTCATTGCCTGATGATAATTTGGGGCGAATAGGAATGTCATTCGTTTTTCTTCCAGGGCGCGCTTCCCTTCTTCAGGCGTAACTTCTAGAGGCATCCCCAACATTTCAAGCACATCGGCGCTGCCACTTTTTGACGATACTTTTCGGTTCCCATGCTTCGCCACTTTCACACCCATGGCGGCCAGGACGATCGCAACTGCGGTAGAAATGTTGAAGGTTGAACTTCCATCTCCTCCGGTCCCGCAAGTATCGATAACTGCGTCGTCTTCGATATCCATTTTCAGCATATTATTTCGCATTGCTCTGGCAAATCCGGTCATTTCTTCGACCGTTTCACCGCGGTAGCGCAACACACTCAATACGCTCATCAATTGTCCTGTAGAGACTTTGCCCTGCATTATTTGATTCATTAATTCAAAGGCGTCCTGTTCCCCTAGCTTTTCTCCTTCAACGACACGTGTCAATAATTCTTTCATCTCTGCTCCACTCCTTCTCTGCTCTTCTCAAAAACCTTCTCAGCTAACTCGATTGTCTTCTTCAATGCGCTTGCTTTATTCAACGTCTCTTCATATTCGCTTTGCGGGTCAGAATCAGCAACAACCCCGGCACCTGCCTGGATATATGCTTTACCTTGATACAGGGTCATTGTCCGGATGGTAATGCAGGAATCAATGTTGCCATCAAATCCAAGATAAAGGATACCTCCTCCGTATAAGTGTCTGGGAGTCGGTTCTAATTCTCTTAGAATTTGCATGGCCCTCACTTTCGGTGCTCCGGATAACGTTCCTGCCGGGAACGCGGAATACAATGCTTCAATCGGGTGGACATCCTTCCGTAATTCTCCGGTCACTTTACTGATGATATGCATTACCTTGGAAAAGCGTCCGATGGTCATGAACTCCGGTACTGCAACGGATCCATATTCGGCTACGCGTCCGATATCATTTCGTGCAAGGTCGACAAGCATCCGGTGCTCGGCCCGTTCTTTTTCATCAGCCAGCAATTCCTCGGCTAATGCATCGTCGTCTTCCTCCGTTGCGCCTCGTTTTCTTGTCCCGGCAATCGGGTGAATCTCTAATCTCCCGTTCCGGACTTCCAGCAAACGTTCCGGTGAACTTCCGATCACTTCCAGCTCACCAAACTTCAAATAAAACATATAAGGCGACGGGTTCACTTTCCTCAATACCCGATACAACTGAAAACCGCCAAGCGTCGTTTCAGCCTCGAAACGCTGGGATAACACCGCTTGAAAAATATCGCCGGCATGGATGTATCGCTTCACTTTTTCTACATCCTGTAGGAATGATTCATGGGTATAATTGCTTTTCAGAGGGACCTCTTCTTCAGACTCCTCATCGTTCGTCAGCATAAGGTCATGAACAAATCCGTTGCTCATCAACTGATCGCTGAGCTCTTTGATTCGCGTCTTCGCCAGGTTGAATTTCTCTTCCGGTTCAATCCCGTTTTCCAATCGTGCGAACTGCATGATCGTTGTCTCTTTCGTTTTATGGTTATAAGCGATCAACGTCTGGCAAAACAGCAAGTGGTAGTTTGAAATCGGGATATCATCCTTGATAGCGTGGAGCACTGGTTCTACATCTGATATAGCATCATAAGCGATATAACCGACGGCACCTCCACGGAACGGAACAGCGACATCCGGTTCTTTAACTTTCAAGTACTCCAAAGAGCGATCGAAGGCATCCTGTAAATTCGGAGCTTCCATCACATATTTCCGCTGCAAGTCTTTGATATGAAAAGTTTCCCCACATTGTTCAACTTCCATCATAGGTTCGATCCCAATAAAAGAAAAATTGGACCATGGGGACTCCGGGTCCTGGCTTTCCAGCATATAAACCGCTTCGTCTTTCAATGCCTGAAACATATGAATCGGTGTCAGGGTGTCCGTGTAAAAGGATTCTGTAACAGGAATGGTCTGATGCGTGCTTGCATCATTCAGAAAAGCTTCACGTGTGGTCATGTTCTCACCTCTCCATAATTGTTATGGAGAATGAGAGTTTGAGGGTGAAAAGTGGATGATAAAATGAAGGTTGGTACAGGCAACGGCTCAGGCTCTCCCTGACGTCCCTCTACTCGCTCGGCTCAACTCATCCCACTACCTCAACTCAGCTCACTCATTCTCATCTCTTAACTTTAACTTGTTTGTTAGTTTATAGAATACTATTCTTCCTGTCAACCAAAAGTTCTGACTATTTGTACAAAAGTAACACTGAAGCTTTAAGAAAATTATAGAAGGAATTATTTACAAAAATGAAGCTTTTTCCTATTGTTATTCGTATAATTAGTTATTCGGTAATAAAGGGGGATTTAAGATGGCAGAAGTTTTTGAAACAATCAATTGGGCACTTGTTGCACCGCTGCTTGTCATCCAGCTGATTTTACAAGTGGTCGCATTGATCGACTGGTTCCGCATCGAGCATACAAATGGCCCGAAAATCATGTGGCTGTTCATCATTCTGTTATTAAATATGATTGGACCGATATTGTATTTCGTTATTGGAAGGAGACAGGAGTAATGTCACTGCTCACGGTACAAAACCTTAAGAAAAATTACGATGGCAAGTCTGTCATCCAGGGGATAGATTTTTCCATTAATAAAGGTTCATGTGTAGCGCTGCTTGGTCCGAATGGCGCCGGCAAGACCACGACATTACGCATGCTCTCCGGCCTGATCCGTTCCAGCGGAGGAAAGATCTCTTTTGAGGGGATGAGCGACCAATCGGATATCCGTTATCACATTGGGTACCTTCCCCAGCACCCGGTTTTCCATACCTGGATGTCAGGCAGGGAGTTCCTCGTCTATGTCGCGAGACTTGCTAATATGGACAAACAAACCGCCGCCAAGCGTGCAGAGGAATTAATGGACCGTGTCGGTATCGCGGATGCGAAAAATAAACGGATCAGCAAATATTCCGGAGGTATGAAACAGCGTCTGGGTATTGCCCAGGCAATGATTCACCAGCCGAAATTATTGATGCTGGATGAGCCGGTTTCCGCCCTTGACCCCATCGGCAGACGTGAAGTACTGACATTAATGGAAGAACTGAAGGAAGAAACGACCCTGCTGTTTTCCACTCATATTCTGAATGACGCCGAAGAAGTCAGTGATGAACTGCTGCTGATGCATAACGGTAAAATTGTGGAGGCTGGATCCCTCGAAGGTGTACGGCAGAAGCATCGTGTTGATAAGATTGACGTTTCATTCCAGGAAGGCTTCACCCCTGAGGAAGCAAAAATAACCGCCTTGCCTACCGTAATACGAGCGGAAACTAATAAAGGGACTTATCATATTTTTGTCAACGACACCAACCAGGCGAGAGATGAAATTTTACAATTGGTTTATACAGAAGGCTGGCCGCTGGAACGATTTGAAGTCGGTCGTGCATCCTTAGAGGATCTCTTCATGAAGGTGGTGAATCAATGATGCAATTCATGACAGTTTTCAAACGTGAAATGCTGGAAGCAGGACGTAACTTCAAATGGATCTGGGTTCCACTCGTATTCATCCTGCTCGGCATATCTGACCCGTTATCCACTTATTACCTGCCGCAAATCATCGAATCCGTCGGTGGACTTCCGGATGGCGCATCATTTGAAATACCGACACCTCCACCCTACGATGTGCTGATGATGAGTCTGGCACAATACAGCCAGCTTGGTGTGCTTGTCGTCGCCTTGATGTCGATGGGGCTGATTTCAGGGGAAAGAAAAAGCGGAGTAGCTGAACTCGTGCTGGTGAAACCCGTGAAGTATAGCACGTATGTATCAGCAAAATGGAGCGCTGTCAGTGTTTTAGTTTTAATATCTTTTTTCGCCGGATTAATGGCCAGCTGGTATTACGTCAATATCCTGTTTGGTGATATTTCCTTCTTAAACCTGATATGGACCTGGTTCTTCTATAGTTTATGGCTGTTGTACGTCATTAGTATATCGGTGTTTATGAACACGGTGTTCAAAGTGCCAGGACTGGTTGGATTCTTAACGATTCTATTCGTCATCATCACCAGCATCATTACAAACATTTTCAGCCATGTCCTCGATTGGAGCCCCGCTAAGTTAAGTGGCTATATCCGAACGATGCTAAGTGACGGAAGTATTCCAGCTGACCTGTGGGGAACTGCACTGGTCACGATAGGAATCATTGCCCTCTTGCTAATAGCTGCTATCTACACTTTCCGCACCAAAGAAATGGCTTAATTTAAGTGGGGGTAGTTCAATCGAGGCAGCCAGACCTAGATGGGACGCCCCCTCTAAATTTATAGATTTAAAAAAGAAGAATGCCTGAACCTAAGTAGTTCAGTTTCAGAACGCAAACAATAAAAATAAAATTTAAATTGAGCATTAAATTGCAATGCAATTTGATGCTCAATTTAAATTGTTAAATCCATATTCACGCGTATTTAGGACGGTTTTTATGCACATGAAAATGTAACCTAATTTGCAAGCCTGCAATAATTTTTGAAGACTTGCAAAACCACGAGCAAACACCAATGTGATTTGAGGTACAAAAAAAGCAAATTCCTTATCGGAAAATGCTCACTCTTCTTTATCTAATCTTAATAAAAAACTATCTTATCTTTGAAATATATAAATAGGGTGTTCACTTTTTTCTTCAAAACCGAGTGCTTTCGCCAGCTTATAAGAAGGAACATTTTGTTTGTCGCATGCCCAATCAGTAAATTTGTTATTTTTTTGACCGTACGAAATAAAGTGATATGCTAAGAATTTTCCTAATCCATATCCACGAAAAGATTCATCAGTCATGATATCGAGATCAATTTTATTAGAAGAACTCGCTGGTGAAGTTGCTTCACAAATAACTTTATTTTCATGATCAATCAGACGAAACCCAAAACCGTGTGTTAAGAATGTATCTGTATCGTTCCAATACATTTCATAAAAGCGTGGTGGAAATAAATCGCTTTCCTTAATGTTTTTTTCATTTATTCTTTCAAGTATTAAATTATCTGGAATTTTAGGAATTAAAGTGTTTTTAAAATTCGAATCGTTGAATGAAAAGGTGGTTCGTAAATTTTTTTGATAAGTCAGGTTAGTATCTTTTAAGTGTATTTCGAAAGTCTCATTTGAAAATAAAACAACTAATTGATTGTTAGTAACTTTTTCATTTATTTTGTCTACTACCCACTGATAAAACGGAATATTTTCGCTTGAACCATATAAGTGATGAATACCGTTTTCAATTTCTATTAAGGCACTTTTTGGTTCAAATTTATTATCCACGTATACTTTACCATCAATAATGCCTTCTAAAACTGAATAAGAAAATGTATGATCTAATTTATCTTTTTCTAACAAACGCAAAGCTAAATCATAGTTTTTATTACTTAATAAAATTATAAAATTCAGTCCTTCCTTTTTCATCAATCCTGTAAATTGTTATCGCCGAACATAAACTCGCGCTGATGGAAATGCACAGCGAACGCCAAGCCGATCGCCATCAGATTGGCAAGCAGCGAGCTTCCCCCATAACTGATGAATGGCAGAGGAATTCCTGTGATCGGCAAAAGCTGGACAGTCATGCCGATATTTTGAAATACATGGAACGTAATCATGCTGACGACCCCGACACATACATACGCACTAAAAGAATAATTTGCCCTAATGGCCAGCTGGATCAGATGATAAATCAATAAAAAGAATACCAAAATGACAAGGCAGCTGCCGACAAAGCCGAATTCCTCTCCGATGACAGCGAAAATGAAATCGGTATGGCTTTCCGGGATGTACACTTCCCCATCCCCAAAACCTTTTCCGGTCAACATTCCTGAGCCGATGGCTTGTAAGGATTTGATCAGATGATAGCCATCTCCTGATTGATATTTGTAAGGTTCGAGCCAGGCATATATCCTTCCCAGCTGATACTCCTTGATTCCCAGGTACTCCCGCAATATTTCAGGAGCCTGAATCACTAAATACAGGACGGAGCCTCCTACAGCTCCAATTACACCGTAAATCGGCAAAATCAACTTCCAGGTGATTCCTGCCACGATAATCATCCCTGACATGATACCTAAAAACACTAATGCTGTGCCGAAATCCGGCTGCTGCATAATTAGCAAAATCGGAAGCCCTGTAACTCCCATGATTTTCAACAGCAGGTAAAAATCTGTTTTCGTAGTTTTGAATTGGTTGCTTTTATTGTGATTGACGATGACCCTGCTTAACACAAGAATCGTAAATATTTTCATGAACTCTGACGGCTGTATAGAACCGATCCCTGGCAGCAAAAACCAGCTCTTCTGGCCATTAATTACCGGAGCAATGCTTGACGGAGCAATAACCAGTATTGCAAGAACGAGGGTTCCTGCTCCATACAGGTACCAGCTCAACCCTTTATATTGAATAGGTTCAATCATGAGCATTCCAGCTATAATCATGCTTCCAAGTGTATACCACATGATTTGGCGCACTACGAAATTATCGGAATACTGATTGGTCTGTATAGCGCTGTAAATGGCAACACAACTGATGGTAAACAAGGCTAACATAATAAAAAATAGGCGCCAGTCAAAGCGCTCTTCAAAAGTCATTCAAACCATCCTCAAGATTTTTTCAAAATGATGTCTATAATTAAAGATTCTATTACAATATTAAGGACGTTGAAACAGTTTTGCAACAGTTTTCGTTATTATTAACAATGCTTCCAATTAAAAGCAGCATTACGGGAATTTCGTAATGCTGCTTAATGCTTATTATTCGATTTCTGCTACATATTGGCGAAGCTTTTCATTTCTTTCCTCGCGTTCCTGATCGGATGCAGTGTCGTATTTTTTCAAGAGATGGAATACTTCATTCAATTCTTCCTGAGGACGGATCTCTTTCAAGTACATATGCATCTTCACGACTAAATCATCAGGTAGAAATTCTTCCTGACTGATCAATTTCTTTTTTACATCTTTTTGTCCATGATCGATATTGCATTCTGCCATGATTAACAACCTCCATCTTTAGTATAAATAACTATTGAGTCTTATTACATCCTTACCCATATTGAAACCTGAAAAAACTTACCTATTGCCTATATTCGTTAGAGGATTATTATCCGTTCATTGACAGCTTGTCTGCTACATACATTGGTAACAGTATCTTTTCAGGAGGTCATGGCATGGACATTTCTGTACGAAGAGGTGACACCCTCTGGTATTATGCCAGCATGTTCAATCTCCCATTACATTTGATTATCGACTCTAATCCTCGTATCAACCCAAATGCTTTGACTATCGGACAGACCATCCGCATTCCCGGATACAGAAGTATCAGCTACCAGATACAGCGAGGGGACACATTTTGGAAATTGGCGACCGACCGTAATATCTCGCTTGACGCACTTTATCTGCTAAACCAGACTATCAACGCGAATAACCTGCAGATTGGCCTGGCAATTTCCATCCCGTCCAGAGTTACTTCAAGGGTAGTATTTGGCAAACAAGCCTATGACTCCTCTGTGTTAGGTCAGGATCTCGCAGAACTGTTCCATATATATCCGTTCATCCGCACAGAATCCATTGGTCGCAGCGTAATGGGAAAAGAGTTGACAGAACTGCTAATTGGACGTGGACCACAAGTCGTTCATTGGAATGGTTCCTTTCATGCGCAGGAATGGATAACCACTCCGGTCATCATGATGTTTCTGAATGATTACCTGCTTTCCCTCACCAACCAGGGATCCATTCGCGGCTTACAAATGAATCCCTTCTATGATCGGATTACGTTATCAATCGTTCCCATGGTCAATCCGGATGGTGTCGACCTTGTTATTAACGGCCCTCCTTCCGGGCCACGCGGTGAAGAAGTGCTCGAGCTCAATAATGGCAGTACAGACTTTTTTGCCTGGAGAGCCAATATTCGCGGAGTGGATCTCAATAATCAGTATCCAGCAAAATGGGAAGTGGAGGCTGAAAGAAAGCCAGATCAGCCAGGGCCAAGAGACTTTCCAGGCTACCAGCCATTGACGGAGCCGGAAAGCATCGCCATGGCAGAACTGGCGGGGAACAGACAGTTCGCTAAAATGCTTACTTTCCATACACAAGGTAAAGTGATCTATTGGGGGTTTGAGGGGCTGGAACCGCCAGAATCAGAGACGATCGTCAATGAGTTCGCACGCGTCAGCGGCTACCGTCCGATTCAGTATGTCGACAGTTTCGCCGGTTATAAAGATTGGTTCATTCAGGATTACAGGCGACCGGGCTTTACCGTGGAATTAGGACGAGGAACAAACCCGCTCCCTTTGGGACAATTTGATGAAATCTACCAGGAAGCCATCGGTATCTTCCTGGCCAGCATGTATATGTAACAAATGTAAAGGCCTGCCTCCACACAGGCCTTTTATTACTTCTTAAGAGTAGATGTAAATCAGGTAGCTCGATACAAAATACGCTATCACAATCAATACTGACGGCATAATGTAGGTCAGCGTATTTTTCACCTGGACACGGATAATTGGGTAAATTGCCACTAACCCCAAAGCCATCGCACTCAACGTAGTGATGGCGTGCGTATTATTGACCGCCTGCAGGATAGCTTGTTTCCAGTACAATACATCTGTCCCGACAAGGATCATAAGATTGAACAGGTTACTTCCAAGGATGGAACCGATAGCTAACGGATAGTTTTTCAATTTCACAGCCACCAATACAGAAACAGCCTCTGGTAAAGAGGTGAATGCGGCTACGAGAAATGTACCGACAAAGCTTGACCCCAGACCAGTAATAACAGCGATTTTATCAGCGGAAATCGTGAGTGCAGACCCAGCTGCTAAAATAAGCATAGCAGATAGGATAAATCCAATAACCGCTCGTTTCAGTGTGATATTTTTATAGGCGCTATAAGATTCTTCCTGCCCTTTTTTTGCGTTTTCCTGCGACTGATCGGTATTTGCTTTCGAGATCAATTTAATACCGGTAATGTACATAACAACCATGGCGATGGATTCCCAACCGACCCCGAATAAAGCAGGAGGCATTGGGAGGATGATCGCAACGACGACAGTCAATGATAACAGCATGAACAGCCCCATCGTATAAAAGTTTTCGTTGGCAGCATGGTTGAAAATGCGTTCTTTTCTGAAAATCGCATCCATGACAGCCAGAATCATCAGGTTGAACAAATTGCTGCCCATTACATTCCCTACCGCTATATCCGGATTGTCGATCACAATGGAAGTGACACTGGTTGTCACTTCTGGCAGCGATGTAGCTCCGCCTAACAGCACACCTAAAACCGCTGCTTTCAACGTAGATTTCTTATCAATGACATCTACATAATTGGATATCTTGATACTTAAATAGATCGTTACTATCGCAGAAAGTAGAAATATTAAATAAACCAATATGCGTCCTCCTAGCCAGACCAATAAACCAGGTCTCTCTGCACGATTACCAATAATTCTTCATAAGTACACTTACCCAGTCTGGCTGTTTTAAATCTCCTGCAGGTAAAAATTCTTTCATAACAGGTTTAATATCAAGTACCGGTGTACCATCAATTGCATCCAACCCTTTCACAATGAGCGTTTTTCCATTTACACCTAATATCTTTACATAGGTGGAGCCTAATCGGTTAGGCCTGTTTTTACCTCGCTGTGCAAATATACCATATCGCCCGTATTCTGTATGATTGCGTGGATATCGCGACCCACGCTCCACCTTTTCCGCCCTTACTTTATGAAAATGATAGATAATTTCTGCATGCGAAAATTCATCTAGACCCTTTAGTGCTTCCTCCCGAAAATCTTCATTCAGCAAAATCGTTGAATCAACTTCCCCCCAATCATCGTCCATATTTCTTTTCTTTCGTTCCTTATATACCCGATTGGTTGTACGTGGATTATATCGTTCCTGGTCTCTTCTCTCATCCGTTTTCCACCTTTTCCAGATTCTTAAAATTCCTGCTGATCGGCCGGGGTGCCTTCAATTTATCAAAATAAATCAAATAGGTATTCATCTTGTCATCAATACTCTCGATATTCCCTTCGCCAAATACGGGATGCCTCACACGTGTACCTTTCTCAAACGCGTTTGCTGTTTCTTGTTCAGGATGGGCGTAAGCCTGGATGTACTGCTTCGCTTCCTTAATCAACTCTTCATCAAGCAAGCCAATTCGCTGATAGTCTGTTTCATCGACTTCGAAAATGAAACGGGAAGGATACTTCTGCAGGCCTCCGCTTTGAAACCCTTCCGATTCAGTCATGTATAATTCTTTTTCGGCTCTTGTCACTGCAACATAAGCAAGCCGCCGTTCTTCTTCGAGCCCCCGTTCCTTCCTTTCCCTCAGCGTCCGCACGTTAGGAATGATACCTTCTGTCATTCCTGCAAAAAAGACGTAAGGAAACTCAAGTCCTTTGGCAGTATGAATCGTCATCATCTTTACCGTTTCTGCCTGGGCTTCTCTGTCATGCTCTGTATAAAGGGTGAGCATCTGTAAATATTCTTCTAGTTCAATATCCTCCCCCAATGTCTGTTCATATTGAACAATCGAATGCAGCAGCTCAGTCAGGTTATCGAGTCTGTCCTGGTCCCCATCTTCCCTGATATAAGCCTCATATCCTGTCTGCTGCAAGGTTTCCTGGAGCAATTCAGAGATATTCAACTCTTTTCGTTTAACCTTTAAAGACTCGATAGTATCTACAAATGACCTGGCTCCCGTACGCTGCAGTCGTGGGTGGTCAATATATTTTTTCAAGGTATCATACAGAGTCGCACCTTCTGCCTCTGCTCTTTCCCTTATAAAATGCATCCGTTTCTTACCGATTTGCCGTTTGGGGACATTGACAATTCTGGAAAATGATAAATCATCTCCAAACGCAATCAACCTTAAATGGGCCAGAGCATCTTTGATCTCCATCCTGTCGAAAAACTTGAAACCTCCAAAGATGGTATATTCAATATTCTCGTTTATAAGCGCTTGTTCAATGAAGCGTGATAAATAATTCGCCCGATATAAAATAGCTATATCGTTATAACTGGCTCCCTGTTTTTCAACTAAATGCTTGATTTTGTCCACTATCCATCCGGCTTCATCCCGTTCATCTTTTCCATGAAAATGGATAACCTTCAATCCTGTTTCGTTATCGGTAACCATTTCCTTATCTACGCGGAAATAGTTATGCTTGATAAGTGAATTACCCACAGCTAAAATTTCCGGGGTGGACCGGTAGTTCCGATTCAAGAAAATCGTTTCTGCAGAAGGAAAATATTCCTGAAAGTCCACAATATATTTCGGATCAGCGCCCCGCCATTCGTATATGGTCTGATCCGGGTCGCCAACGACAAATAAGTTTCCGTGCTTTTCCGCCAGCATACGTATCAATTCGAACTGCTTGGCATTGCTGTCCTGGAATTCATCGACCTGGATATAAAACAGCCGATCCTGCCACTTTTCCAGAACCTCCGGATACTGACTGAATAAAACGAAGGTAAAGTTGATGAGATCGTCAAAATCCAGACCGAACACCCGCTTTTGCTTTTTCAAATATAATTGGATGATACGCCCGTCCAGATCGTCACCCGCTTCTTCAGCCATCATCTCTCCACGTTGGACCATTTGCTGGACATAGTGGGTGTTTCCTTTTAGCATGCCGATTTTATCGAGCAGCCGTTTGAACGTTTTATCATTCAACTTCAACCCAAGATCTTCAAAAATTTCTCTTAATACAGCTTTTTGATCCTCGACATCCATGATGACGAAATTCTTGGGATAGAATAGGCGGTGAATATCCTCGCGCAGGACACGGACGCAAAAACCGTGGTACGTCGTGATAAAGCCGGTGTCCTGTTCCCCGCCGATCAACTGTTTGACCCGTCTTCTCATTTCATGTGCTGCTTTATTTGTGAAGGTGACACACAACATGTTAGAAGGTTCGATACCTAATGCATTCGCAATGAATGCATAACGATGGGTCAGTGCTTTTGTTTTTCCTGAACCTGCACCAGCAATGACGCGTATGTATCCTTCTGTGGAAATAACTGCCTGTTGCTGAGCTTTGCTCAAACCTGTCATTAACTTTTCCATCATCTCCCCGCCTTTGTCTAGAACGTTTGTTTGTATTATATCATAATCGGGGTACATACACTTGTCTCATAAATCCTCTTAAACATAAAAACCAGCCATCCTGAAAAGGGTGGCTGGTTTTCCATGTTATTACCGAATGGCACAACGGTTCGGACCGATTTCCATTTCCCGCTGGGCTTCTGTTTCTGGTTTTTGTTTTCCCATATTCGTCTCCCGGATATCCTGATAACTGTTCGGCTGCGGCGGCAAGTTATCTGTAACCGAGCTTCGGAATTTGCTTTCATCCTCAATATTTAATCCGTGGTTCTCTTTATATAATGTCCGAAGATTCTCCGACACGCTTCCATCTTCGTTCATTTCTTTGATGCTCATAAAGTGGGCAGGAAGTACTGTCAGACTATCTGGCAACGATTTATACCTTTCATAAAGTGTGTTGCGTAAATCTGCTACCCAGTCTTCTGCTTTAAAGATGGTCACAAACAACTGCCGATGCCTGAAGGGACTGAGCATTTCCAGGAATATCCGTTGTGGAACCTTTATCTGTAGCCTGAATTTCCATGACCATCCCCGGATCCAGTTTATCTATTTCTTTTTTTGTCTTTACAATCGGCATCGGACACGCAAGTCCTTTGGCATTAACTACTTTATTAACAGTAACTTCCAAAGAAACTTCACTCCTTTCGTAATTATTATTGATGATTCTTAGCCTGTTATGCTTAGTGACATTTCCCATTAGAAAAACTTGAATTGTCGCAAATTACTAATGGCGAAAACCTTAGTATTTTCTTTAACTTTAATTATTTTACGAAGTTAAACTTTCTCATAGCAAAAAAACAAGCACACCTGAATAGTGTGCTTGTAATTATCCAATATAATTATAAGTGCAGTATTATTTTATAAACCTTCTAATTCTTTTTCAGGTTCTTGTGTACCCGCTTTTTCTTTTGCAATGATTTCAACATGTCTTAAGTTTCCAATGCTGTCAAAATCTATGGCTAACGTATCTCCTACTTTAGCAAAAGCAATCAGTCTCTCTTTTAACACCATCAATTCATTATGCTCGTTTCCTTTTTCCACTAGCACTGCGTAAAATCCCTCAAAACGATCCAAGGTGTATTGATTAATCATTAAGATGAACTCCCTCTCTTCGTTATTAGTTGGAGATATCAGCCATAAAATTATGTCTCTTATTTAACACTACCCTTGTCAGAAAATTAAAAACAGGTTTTTAATGGAAAATTGTCGAAACTTTTGTATTTATGCGTCTTTATTTGTAAAGAAATCGTAATAAATCCCTCGTCTTATTTCCTATTTTAGTATAAAATGAACTTAGACATTATGAAGGAGGAACAGCAGTGCGCACGTTATTATTGGCCTTATTGATCATTTTCATGGTCAGCTTCGGTGTTATTGGTTATACAGACACAGGAGAAGAAGGCGAAATCAAGATCCAGGATGATACTCGTACCGAACACTTAGTGATTCAAACCATAGCAAGCATGATGGTAAAATGAAAATCCGCCTGTCCTAAACGACAGCCGGATTTTTTCTTATCCCTCCAGCTCCAGCGCCTACCCCCTCGAGGTCTTAAGTCCATCCTCTCTGTGATTAGAAAAACTTTGCTTATCGCCACTTCCTAATGGCGAAAGCCTTAGTTTTTCTTATACTTTGGTCCTTTAATAAAGTTAGTCTGTATTAAAGTACACAAAACGTCACGGCGTGGATTGGCTTAAGCTTTTCGGGGGTGAGTAAGGCGCCTTCGCTTTTGTTACTTATTAAGCACTTCCTCAAAATCGAACTCCCCACTTGGAGAAATATCTGCGAATAAAGAACGTTTCATGATTTTTAACGCATTTTTATTATCCGTTTTATCCTCAGAAACAACCAGGTCCTTTGGAATATAAAGGTCATATTCACGCATATAGGCTCCGTTTGCTGTGAACAATACACACATATCTCCTGTCGTGCCCGTTAAAATTAGCCGATCTACTCCTATTTGAGCAAGAAGAATATCTAACTGAGTTCCATAGAAGCCTGAATGCTTCGGTTTGATGACAAAAAAGTCGTCCTCATCCGGCTCCATTTTCTCTACAAGCGGCTTCCCTCTTCCCTTTTTGCACTCTTCCACGATTTCGCGGGCATTGTCCTGCCAGAGACCAAAGTTGTCATTAACATAAATGACCGGTATCCCTTTTTCTTTTGCCTCCTGTTTGAAAGCGTACAGATTGTCCGCTATTTCCAAGGAATGTTCAAGCAGGTCTTCTCCTCCATCGAAATCCATTTTGTTGATCACATCGATAATAAGTAATGCTGTATTTGATTGTTGCATCTATTACACCCTCTACTACTCGAATTTTGGCGGTTCCGCCGGCATGATCCGCTTATGTGCTGATTTCTTATGGAGCGCTTCAATGATTTCCTTATCTTTTTCAGCCACCTGTTCCCCTTTCAAATAAGCGTCAATGGTGTCATAAGAAACACCCATTTCTTCTTCATCCGTCTGACCTTCCCAAAGTTCAGCACTTGGCTTTTTCTCCACAACTTGAGAAGGAACTCCCAGATAACGTGCCATTTCACGTACTTCCCCTTTTGTCATATGAATGAGGGGCACAAGATCGACACCGCCATCCCCATATTTAGTGAAATACCCGGTGTAATGCTCAGGAGCGTTATCCGTACCCACTACCAGATAACCGTAATTAGCTGCAACAGAATAGAGCGTACTCATCCGGAGTCTCGCTTGCAGGTTAGCTCCATTCAATTGAGCATTTTCTTCATTCCAATCCTGATTTCCTTGTAGCTGCTCCTGTATTTCGCTGTAAGTCGTTTTATAACTTTCCGTCAATTCGATACCGACCTTTTTGAGGTTCGCTCCTTCCACCACTGCGATTGCGTCTTTTTGATCCTCCACACGCTGGTTAATCGGAAGGATTACTCCGATGGAATCATCAGGAAAAGCCTGTTTGATCAAGTAAGCAACAACTGCAGAATCGATCCCCCCGCTCACACCTACTAACGCACCATTCAACCCGGCATCATTTACTTGTTGTCTTATCCATGACACTAAGTGGTCTACACGTTTTTCCATTTCCATAATAAAACCTCTCCTTATTCGGGTTTATAGCTTCAGTTATTTCTATAACCACAAATTCCTTAAAGGTCAGTATTCTAAACATTTATGTTTACCTATTAGCTATAAGGGCAATATTCGTATCGTATAAAGGATTTGTCATGTTAGGGGCGAGAGTATGCCGAATCGGTTTAAACGCGCTATTCAATTCAGTATTACATTAGCTACTTTGATATTAATCATGACCATTGTGTTCATGCAGGTGGAGAATTATACTTTTTTCGAAAGTTTCTGGATGACAATCGTATCTGTGCTGGCAATCGGTTATGGCGATATGGTTCCAGTCAGTAATGCCGGAAAAATCTTTGCTATGTTTTTAATCCCGGTTACGATGGGGTTTTCTACTTACTTATTGACATTTATCGCAGCATCCATGATTGAAGGCAGACTATCGAAAAAATGGGAGAGAAAAAAGATGGATAAGCAAATCAGTCGAATGAAGGAACACTATATCATTTGTGGATATGGCCGTGTCGGGGAGCAAGTGTTAAAAGAACTCACCCAACACGATTATCATGCAGTAATCGTCGATTATGACGAGAAAGCTGTAGAAACAGTCCCGGAAGGCATTCCCTTTATCGTGGCAGATGCTAAAAAGAATGAAGTATTGGAGCATGCAGGGATAGGTAAAGCGAAAGGAATCATCATTACTACGTCGGATGATGCCACGAATGTCTTTATAACATTGACAGCCAAAGGGTTGAATGAGGGTGCTAAAGCAATTGTAAGAGCAGAAGCATTCGAAACGGAAGATAAAATAAAACGTGCAGGGGCAGACCACGTCGTAAATACCAGTGATTTAGGAGGCAGAAGAATGGCGCTTTCTATGATCAAGCCTGCAAGCATGCATTACATCGATTCTATTATTCACGCCGAATCTGATCACTATCAGGTGGAAGAAATTAAAATTAATGAAGATTCTTCCCTTGAGAATCACAAAATCACCGAGCTGCCTTTGCATAAGGAACACGGTATTTCTATTCTCGGTCTTCAACGAGATAGTAAATTCATTGGATTGGCGGATAAAGATGCATCAATACAAACGGGCGATATTCTCATTTTATTCGGGGATTCCGATAATATAAAATCTTTCAAGGAGAAAATCATCACTTAAGCTTCCACTCCTATAGAACAAATGACTTTAAAAACTTTTTATCCTGCGGGATAATAACAGACAGATAATTAATTTTTTGCAGTCGTTTTAAAGGAGTGCTGATTATGATAGAAAAAGAAAGGCAAGTGCTTGTCATATTCCCTCACCCGGATGATGAAGCTTTCGGTGTATCAGGTACTATCGCTTCTTATATTAACCAGGGAACACCATTGACTTATGCTTGCTTAACCTTGGGGGAAATGGGAAGAAATCTCGGAAAGCCGCAATTCGCTAACCGCGAAACCCTGCCGCTTATCAGGAAAGAGGAACTGAAGCTGGCGGCGAAAGCAATGGGAATTGAAGACTTACGAATGATGGGCTTCCGTGATAAAACATTAGAATTTGAAGATGATGAAAAAATGACCCAGCTGGTTCGTGATTTGATCAGTGAACTTCATCCATCTTTGATTATTACGTTTTACCCAGGCTACGCTGTGCATCCAGACCACGAAGCTACCGCAAGGGCGGTCATCCGAGCTGTCAGTGAAATTGATCCGGCTGAACGACCGAAACTCCATTGTCTGGCTTTTGCCAATAACACCTATGAGGAATTAGGCGCACCGGATGTCATCAATGATATTGAAGCGGTCAAAGAACAGAAACTGGACGCCATGCGCGCCCATATTTCTCAAACGGCACGCATCCTGGAAATGATTGAAGAAGGTATGAAAGTCAATGATCCAGAAGCATTGAAGTGGGTCACGAAGGAAAGCTTCTACAGTTATAAATGGGAAAATGATCAGGTGAAATAAATGCTGTCCAAAAGGGCAGCATTTTCTTTGTATTGTTTTAGCTTCCAGTCGGCAGGGTAAATGTCTAATACAATAGTTCGGAAAGGAGCATGTTACCAATGAAAGATAAAAAAGGTCTTAGCGATAAAGTGAAAGCAGGGGTTTCAAAAGCAAAAGGTGAAATGAAGGACCAGGCAGGTAATGCTAAAAATGATCCGAAGATGCAAGCGGAAGGTAAAAATGAGAAAGACAAAGGTGAATTCCAAAAGAAGACCGGTGAGATGAAAGATAAATTCAATAATAAATAAAAAAAGGATCCTCCCTCTATCAAGTAGTTCATTTTTGGTGTGCAAAATGTCTTTGCAACCCTTAACTGAACTACTTTTTTATTGAAAAGATCTGTTAAACGATGTTGGCTATTTTTATAAGTGTCTTACTTCATTTAAGGGGCCGAAAAGTCGAAGACTTGAGCTCGAGATACTTCGGGTCCGTTGCCGAGTCAGGAGTAAGGACGGCTGGGAAACGATTCGCTTTCCTGTGGGGGAACTGGCAAGCCTCCTCAGACTTCGTCTTCCGGGGTTTTTATCATATATTGGTAGAAGACCCCCACCTCAAAACGCGGAGCGTTTAGGTGGGGGATGAATGCCGGGTTTTCACTTCGGGCGATAAAATAGATAAGAACTCGTGTTCGTAATATTTTAACAGATGCTGTATAATATAGGTATCTAAATACCTGTAAAGGAGTGAGCAACCGAATGGAGGTGAAGAAAGCTTATAAGTTTCGTATCTACCCAAATCAAACGCAAACCCAACTTTTCGAACAAACCTTCGGTTGTTCACGATTCTTGTATAACCGGGCACTCTATGAAACAAAAGAAGCAGGTACTAAGTTCCGTAAGACTCCAGTAATCACAGAAATACCTAAACTCAAAAAAGCTTTTACGTGGCTGAAAGCTGTTGATAGCATCGCCCTCCAGGCATCCATCGAAAACTTAGACGACGCATTCATAAGGTTCTACCGCAAACAAACGAAATTCCCGCGCTTTAAGTCTAAGAAAAACCTGGTGAAGAGTTATACAACAAAAGCAGTCAACGGAAACATTAAGCTGGAAAACAATAAAATCAAGCTACCGAAGGTAGGCTGGATCCGTTATGCCAAAAGCCGTGAAGTTAAAGGAACTATTAAGCGTGTCACCGTGCGCAAAAATGCGGCGGGTAAGTATTTTGTATCTATTCTAGCTGTCGTGGAACACAACTATAACCGTAACCATACTAACGAAACGGTCGGTTTGGATCTCGGATTAACAGATTTCCTCATCACGAACGAGGGTTCGAAAATCAAGAACCCTCGTCATCAAAAGAAGTATGAACAAAAATTACAACACGCGCAGCGTACCCTGTCCCGAAGAACTAATGGTTCTTCGAATTGGCACAAACAAAAAAATAAAGTAGCTCGCATCCATGAAAAGATCGTTAATGCCCGCCGGGATTTTCAGCATAAATTATCCCGCCAACTAGTGGACCAATTCGATGTCATCGGCATCGAAAGCTTAAGTGTGGCCAAAATGCTGAAAAACTCGGATCGAGCCAAGTCCATATCCGATGCCTCCTGGAGTGAGTTCATAACAATGATTAAGTACAAAGCAGAATGGTATGGATCCGCCATTGTTGAGGTTGGAAAATTGTTCCCGTCTACACAGTTGTGTTCTGTCTGCGGCCACAAGGAAAAGAGCGTCAAAGATGATACCGTTCGTGTGTGGATATGTCCTAATTGTCATACGAATCATGATCGGGATATCAACGCTGCTTGTAATATAAAAAAAGAGGCGGAACGCCTCTTGACAAAATCTAAAAGTGCGTAAGCGCGCCAACCGTCGGGACGACGGGGGTAGCCTGTGTCGATTACTGTCCAACAGGACGGTCAACCCAGGAATCCCCCACTTCAAATTTCGGAGAAATTAAGTGGGGGTAGTTCAACACAAATCACAGTAATTATCATACCGGTTTGGGTTTACGGACAATACCCATTATCCCAGCTACAATATAGAACAAGCCGGCCACCACCCCGACACCGACCGTTATTACCGTTGCGATGACTGCTGTGACAATCAGTACTATACCGGCAAGTTTCGGCTTTTTATTCCCCTTGATCAAATAAATGGCTACTATCCCGATCAATAAGGCAACTATACCGGTAACAATAATGATCATCGCTCCATCTGCGATTCCTTCTATCATCTGATCTATATTGATTTCCTCCAGATTTGCCTCTGGGTCTTGTTGTATCGTACCTTCCAGACTTTCCCGGAATTCGGGGTTGTCTTTTGCATTTACAACAATGCTCAGCATACCGGCAATCAATCCGTAAAGAACGACTCCAATTACTGTGAGGACGATTTCAGCTGTACGTTTCATCATTCGTTCTTCTCCCCTCTATTAAATCTTTCATAGCGAATTCGATCTTACTAAACAGAGTAACATATCAGTCCGTAATTCTTTTATCAGAAAGGCTGACTGAATCATAATAAATAGAAAAAGCCCAGCCGACTGAACAATTCAGCGGGCTGGGCTTTTGTTTACTTTTCAACATTTTGAAGTTTCTTCTTCTTCGCTTCTTTTTCACGTTCGTTCTTGTTCAAGATCTTTTTACGGATCCGGATGGATTCTGGCGTAACTTCACAGTATTCGTCATCATCCAGGTATTCGATCGCTTCTTCAAGCGTTAGCTTACGTGTCTTTTTAATAGTATTCGTTGTATCTTTGTTGGCGGAACGGATATTGGTCAAATGCTTTTCTTTCGTAATATTAACCGTCAAGTCATTATCACGGTTATGCTCTCCGACTACCATCCCTTCATAAACCTCTGTACCTGGCTCGACAAAAATCGTACCACGATCTTCGAGGTTCATAATACCATACGTAGATGCTTTTCCTTTATCGAGAGAGACAAGTACACCTTGACGACGGCCGCCTACTTGCCCCTGGACAAGTGGCGCATAGCCATCAAACGTATGATTCAGGATTCCATAGCCACGAGTCTGGGATAAGAACTCAGTCGTGTATCCGATCAAGCCACGGGATGGCACTAAGAATTCCAAGCGGACTTGCCCGTTGCCATCATTGACCATGTCTTGCATTTCACCTTTACGATAACCAATGGATTCCATAACAGCACCCTGGTAGTCTTCTGGCACGTCAATCTGAACACGTTCAACCGGCTCACAAGTAACGCCATCGACTTCTTTCAGGATAACTTTTGGTTTGGACAGCTGCAATTCAAACCCTTCACGGCGCATGTTTTCTACTAAAATAGAAAGGTGAAGCTCGCCACGGCCTGAGACTGTCCAGACATCTGGAGATTCGGTTGGTGTTACACGCAAACTGACATCTGTCTCTAACTGTGTCATCAAACGCTCTTCGATTTGACGGGAAGTTACATACTTACCTTCGCGTCCGGCAAAAGGACTGTTGTTGACAAGGAAAGTCATTTCAAGTGTCGGTTCATCAATTCGAGGAATTTCCATTGCCTCTTGATGATCAGGAGGACAAATGGTTTCTCCCACGTTGATGTCTTCCATACCAGAAATCGCGACAATGTCTCCTGCCTGTGCTTCCTGGATTTCAATACGCTTCAAACCTATGAAACCAAACAGTTTCGTCACGCGGAAATTTTTGACAGATCCATCTTTTTTCATCAATACGACCGACTGTCCAACTTTGATGCTGCCGCGGAAAATACGACCAATACCAATACGTCCGACGTAGTCATTATAATCAAGCAAAGTCACCTGGAATTGTAATGGCTCATCTGAATTCTCAACCGGTGCCGGAATATTATCCATAATGGTTGTGAACACAGGGTCCATGGTTTCTTTCTGGGTATCCAGCTCAGGTTCTTCACTGGAAGTACCATTCAAGGCAGATGCGTAAACAACCGGGAATTCCAATTGATCTTCATCGGCGCCAAGTTCAATGAAAAGATCCAGGACTTCATCTACGACTTCATCAGGGCGGGCACTCGGGCGGTCGATTTTATTCAACACGACTACAGGAGTCAATTTTTGTTCCAAAGCTTTCTTCAATACAAAGCGTGTCTGCGGCATACACCCTTCATAAGCATCCACGACAAGTAAAACTCCGTCGACCATTTTCATGATCCGTTCTACTTCGCCGCCAAAGTCAGCGTGACCTGGTGTATCCATAATATTAATACGAGTATCGTTATAATTAATCGCGGTGTTTTTAGCTAAAATAGTAATACCGCGTTCTCTCTCTAAATCGTTGGAATCCATTGCGCGTTCGTCCACTTGCTCATTATCACGGAATGTACCGGAATAGCGTAGCAGCTGATCCACTAAAGTAGTTTTACCGTGGTCAACGTGGGCAATGATCGCGACGTTGCGAATATCGTTTCTGTGTTGCATGTTGCACACACTCCTCTTTAACATTTAGAAAAACCTGGCTTGTCGCCAGGTCCTTATAGCGAAAGTCATAGTCT
The DNA here is from genome assembly GCF_043497085.1 of Halobacillus sp. B23F22_5. Classification (NCBI taxonomy): domain Bacteria; kingdom Bacillati; phylum Bacillota; class Bacilli; order Caryophanales; family Bacillaceae; genus Halobacillus; species Halobacillus sp. B23F22_5. Next base: position 26,901 of record NZ_JBIEKI010000019.1, read on the forward strand.
TTCTTTACATGAATCCTTTTATTTAAGTTAAATCTACTTAAAATACAAAAATTATTCAACTTGTCTATTATAACACACTAACCACTATGATAATACACCTATCTTATATTTTGCTATTATCTCCATTCGCAGTACAATTAAAACAACTAAATCAAAGCAGGTGTTGTATATGTTATCTTACACACAAATCAAATGGCTGATTCTACTTGTCCCAGCAGTAGCAATTGGTTTATGGGAATATATACGTCATGAATTTTTACTTCCTTACCTCTCTATGAACGCAGGTAATATCCTCTCCCCTTTCATAGTGCTGGCAATTATCCTGCTTGTAAACAGGCGACTTTTCCATGTTCTCGAGAGACATCAGGAAGAACTGGAAGAAGAAAAAATGAAACAGGCTGTCATGGAAGAGAGACAGGCGATTTCACGGGAACTTCATGACTCGATATCACAATCTTTATTTTTACTGGGAGTCAAAATAAATAAATTACGTAATCGGGAAGATAATGAAGAAAAACAGTGGCAGCAAATCGATAACACCATTATGAGCATTCAAAAAAATGTCCGGGAATCCATAAAACAATTAAGAAAACATGAGCCTGTCATCCAGAAATGGGATGCTGCTCTGGAAGAATTGATAGAGCACGTAAAGGAAACTCTTCCCACAGTCCGTATCGAAAACGATTGGAACTTGAACGATGAGATTTGGAATATGGAAGAAAAGGTTCAGGCTTACTTCATACTCAGAGAGGCATTAACCAATATCATCAAACACGCCAGCCGGGTTAAGCAGGTGGGGCTTTACAGTACAAATACAGACAAGGGATGGGAATTTCAAGTAACTGATGACGGGGACCCTTGTGAAATAGATACACCAAAAACATCCCATTATGGAATGGAAATGATGAGGGATCGGGCAAATAAAATGGGCTGGGAATTTTCTTATGAACGGGTACAAAACAAAACGATCGTCTCTGTCCGTTACAAAGGGGGAAACATTTGACTATGTATCATGTTGTGATTGCAGATGACCATGAGGACGCACGGGAGGGTATCCGGGAAATATTAAGCACCCTACACAACTATCAAATCGCCGGAGAAGCTGTAGACGGAGAAGAAGCTGTTAAGATGGCAACAGAACTGCAACCAGACCTAATCTTGATGGATATCCAGATGCCTAAGCTGGATGGACTGCAAGCAACAAAGGCTATTAAAGACCAGTGGCCGCATATCAAAATCATCATTCTTACGGTCTCGGACGACAGCATGCATCTCTTCGAAGCCTTGCGCGAAGGTGCTCAAGGCTATCTTTTGAAAAATGTGAAACCTACCGATTGGGGCAGCTATATTAATGCTGTCATGAACGAAACAGACAGCTTATCGAAAACCCTTGTGAATGAAACACTCCAAACCTTAGTTGAAAATAAGCAGACGACTAATCGTCCTCCTTTAACAGATCGTGAGATAGAGATCATGACGCTGGCAGTTGCGGGTGCCAAAAACAAAGAAATATCCCGGCAATTGCACATCTCGGAAAACACAGTTAAAAACCACCTAAAAAGCATGCTGAGGAAGCTCGGCATCAAAAACCGGGTGGAATTGACCCGGATGGCTTACGAGAATGGTTGGATAAAGTAAACCGATTGTCACAAAGTTGGCACAAGGATAGCCCGACAGGGTCATAGTTTTTCCAAAAATGACGTGTTAAGCTATATGAGAATGTAATTATTTTCAAATAAGGGAGCCATCACGATGAAAAAAACACTTATTTATTTAGGTCTATTCATCACTGCTATCGTTCTTAGTGCATGTGGCGGAGATCAATCGGGAAGTGCTGAAGAAGACGGCATGGAACCGATGCTTGCGACCAAAGTCGTCATGCCTGAAGATATCCAGCCAAACGAAGAAGTCACTTTCCAGGCTAAAGTAACTCAAGGAGAAGAAACAGTAGAGGATGCAGACTATGTAAAATTTGAATTCTGGGCCGAAGGGGCGTCAGATGAAGATCACGAAAAAGTAGAAGCAGAACATAAAGGCGACGGTGTCTATGAAGTCTCCTATACCTTTGAAGAAGAAGGGGCTTACTATCTTTTCGCCCACACGCAAGCACGTGACATGCATGTCATGCCTAAGAAGAAGTTTCCTGTCGGGGATGTAGAAATCACCAAAGACACAGAAGAAGAAGCTGATATGAGCGGCGATGATATGGAAGGTAACGACGACAGCCATTAACCGCTCACCTACTGACTAAAAACAGAGAGAAAAAAACGACGACGATGAATATAAAAATATATTAGAAAAACTTGGCTTGTCGCCAAGAACTTATGGCGAAAGGCTTAGTATTTTCTTATACTTTAACCCTTTAAAAAAGTTAAACTCTCTTAAAGTGCAAAAAAAGCAGACCGGAATCAGGTCTGCTTTTTTTGCAGCTATTCTTTTATCTTTTCATACATCCGATCATATTCTTCAGCACTTCTGATATCAAGTTCCGTAAGTCCTTTAGCATTCCAGGATGTCAGTTTCATGGTAACTACTTTATAATCAATATGAATCAAAGGGTGATGTTGTATTTCCTCGGCATACTCCGCTACTTGCTCGACAAAATGTATGCCTGACAAGTACCGTTTGAACCGGTAACGCTTCACTATCCATTTCTCGTCTTCCAGCTTCCAACCTTCCAGTTTACTTACTTCTTGTTCCTTCTGATGATCTGAAAGTCTTTCCACTATATATCCTCCTTTTAAAAGGTGATTAGTTTGAAGCGGCAGCTCCAGTCAAGCTGAGAAACTCCTCTACATCAGCGATACATAACTGCAGCGCATCTTCCCAGAACGCTTCATCTTCCAAGTCTACTCCTAAGTGTTTTAAAGCCAGGTCTTCCACTCGCATTTTACCGGTGTCCTGGAGCAGTGAAATATACTTATCTTCAAAACCTTCGCCTTCTTTTATTGCTTTCGCATAAATACCCAGGCTAAACAAATATCCAAATGTATACGGAAAATTATAGAATGGTACGCCAGTAATATGAAAATGAAGCTTGGATGCCCAAAAATAGGGGTCATACTCACCGAGCGCTTCTTGGTAAGCCTCCTTTTGAGCATCGACCATCAGTTCATTCAACCGGTCGGTTGGAACCATTCCTTGCTTCCTTTCTTCATAAAAACGAGTCTCAAATATAAACCTTGCATGGATATTCATAAAGAATGCGACACTGCGCTGCACTTTATCTTCGAGTAAAGCCAGTTTTTCCGCTTTCGTCTTAGCATTCTTCACGGCAGCATCAGCAACGATCATTTCCGCAAACGTAGAGGCGGTTTCAGCTACATTCATTGCATATCCCTGATTCAATATTGGGAGATCGTTCATGACATGCTGATGATAGGCATGGCCAAGTTCATGAGCTAGTGTGGCTACATTAGAGGCTGTGCCAGAATAAGTCATAAAAATCCTTGTCTGTTTACTGTCCGGAAAACTGGTACAAAAACCTCCCGGACGTTTCCCGGAACGATCTTCCGCTTCAATCCACCTGTTTTCAAAAGCCATTTTAGCAAAATCGGCCATTTTCGGGCTGAACTTGCGAAACTGTTCCAGAATAAATGCCGCTCCTTCATCGTAAGACATCGTTTGTTCAGTTTCCCCAATTGGAGCCCCGATATCATACATACTCAACTTATCAAGTCCCAATAAATCCGCTTTCCGCTGAAGGTAAGTTTTATAAAAACCTTTATGTGTAGTAATCGCTGTCCACATGGCATCAAGTGTTTTTCTACTCATGCGATTGAAGTCGAGCGGTTCTTTCAATACATCATCCCAGCCACGGTGTTTGTACGTCTGCAGTCGAAAACCAGCTAAATGATTGATTGTCTCTGTAAATAAATCACTTTGCCCCTTCCATGCTTCCTTAAGCTTACCTGCCACTTCCTTCCTCACTTCACGACTGGATGAACTCAATTTATTCGAAGCCTGCCCTACCGATAATTCCCTTCCTTGAAAATATATCGTCATTTTTCCTACCATACTGTTATACATTTGCCCCCAGGCATGATAGCCATCCACACTCAAATCATTGATCAATGATTCTTGCTCCAGAGGGAGTTTCTCTTGGGCTCGGCTGCGACGCTCATCCAATACGAATGCGATTGGTGCGACCCTTTCCTGTTGTAATAACCAGCTCCAACTGTCTTCGTCCACCTGGATCAACTTCTGGTCCAACTTTGTGAGAATGTTACCATATTGAGCTCCAAGTTGACTCCTTTTTGCAAGCCACTCCTTAGCTTTAGCGTCCTTCACATTTTGCGCAGTCAAGCAGCTGACAAATGCACCGATTTCTCTGATTCTCTTGGTGACGCTTTGTAATACATCAACTACCTCCATCAAAGTTCCTGTACCTGATTGGTAGCTTGGCAATTGGAAGTCAGCAACTACTCTTTCCAGTCGCTCCATTAAACGCTCTGTTTCTTGCACATAATTTTTAAGTTCCTTCGACTCGCTTCCATTTGGGAATATGCTGTCGAGATCCCAGCTCTGGTTATATGTATTCATTACAGGAGCCCTCCTTTTATCCTTGATACGACTTCCATTATATAGAAATTTCTGAAAATTTTCTACTACGTAATCACTTAACAAAATAAAAAACCCATGTTCTATAATCATTAACATAGGTTTACATGGTTGCTATATTTTTTTCTACGAGAGGTTCAGTTTCAATCGTTTCGATAGTAAAATGATATTTTCCTTGCATATAGCCCGAGTCTTTCAATGAAGCAATAAAGCGCTCCGCTTCTGTCTTTGTTTCGAAACATAAATCCACCTTGTTTTCACTACACAAAAAGTTAATCTCTGTTTTTTTATTGAACCATGCAACTACCTTATAGCTCACTTATATTCCCCCTCCACACTCTAAAATAGTGAAACTGTTCCTAAACTTGTTTCTACAACGGGAGGTCTTAACAATGTAGTGAATGCAAATGTTTAAATTATATTTCTATTTTTTTATTCATTATGTATATTTTAACATTATGCGACTTCCTTTTTATCCTTTTTAACAAAGAACAGGTGATAAGCCTTATTTAATATAACGAATTTTTCAGATTATTGTAATATAGATAGGTATTAAGGTTCAGATAATAATGATTGAAGCAAATTTTTTGTAGCTTAAAAATGTTTGCTTCATACTAAAATGACTAATTCCTAGGAGTTTGATGATAATGAAAAACCATACAGGCTTTCAAAAAATGGTCAAGCCCGGCTACCTTTCTTTTGGCTTGTCCATTCCTATTGAGAATTATGGCAAAAAGTCACCTGCTATGAATGATCAAATTGAGATGGCACAGCTTGCTGAACAAAAAGGCTTTACAAGCTTATGGCTGCAGGATGTCGTTTTAGAGGACCCTACCTTTGAAGACCCTGCGACTGGTCAGATATTCGATAGCTTTATTTACCTCACTTACCTGGCTAGTCATACTAAGTCCATCAATTTAGGCACTGCTGCAACCGTATTTTCTTTACGCCACCCGCTACGTACCGCTAAAGAAGCGGCCAGCATCGAACGTTTATTTCCAGAGCGCTTGATGCTCGGTGTCTCATCAGGAGACAGGAGGAAAGACTTTTCAGGATTGAATATTCCAATTATGGAGCGCGGCGAGTGGTTCCGGAATGCCTTTCACTATTTCCAGGAGATTCTTTATGAGGAATTCCCAACGATCGATTCACCGTTTGGCAAAGTAGATAAAGCTAACCTTGTTCCAAAACCCACAAAAGAAATTCCTCTCTTCCTTACGGGGTATGCCCAGCAAACCCTCGATTGGGTAGCCCGGCATGGACATGGATGGATGTTCTATCCACAGCGCCCTGAGCAGCAGCAGGAAACTGTCGCTAAGTATCGCGAACTTGTGGATAGCTATTCACCGGGAGATTTCCGAGCGTTTCTTATGCCGCTTCCGCTCGACTTGGTGGAAGACCCCGATCATCCATATGAAAAAATTCCAGCTGGCTACCGAACCGGACGGAACAACCTCCTGGAGATTTTGGCGAAATATCAAGATGCAGGTGTTAACCACATTTTCTTTAATTTGGCTCAAAGCAAGCGCCCGGCCAAAGAAGTAGTAGAAGAACTAGGAGAATATGTACTTCCTCAGTTCCAGTGGGAGTAAATGAAAGGAGGCAAACCGAAATGGGTACAAAACCACAGCTTCTTATGTTAGGAACATTTCATTTAGAGATGAACCCTGAACTGGTAAACCACCATCACAAACAAATAAGCAGTATTGCACAATCGCTTAAAGCTTTTGCACCTACAAAAATAGCAGTAGAAAAAACATTTCTGCTTGAAAATGAACTCAACCGAAAACTGGAAGCGTACAAAAGCGGCAATTTCAAACTTGGATATGATATAGTCGATCAACTCGGCTATCGCCTTGCTGAACAACTTGGCTTGGAGGAGGTTGTGCCGGTGGATGAAGATGTGAACATGAACGCTCCTGCGCTGAACCAGGTATTCGAATGGGCAGAGAATTATCAGCCAGGATTACTTCAGGAGATCGTAGAAATCCAACAGCAATTAGTTGCATGCGCCCCCGACGATAATCCTCCATTAACCCAGCTTCAGGCAATCAACAGCCCTGAGTACCGGAAATTGATAGGAAAATTATACATGAAACTTGCTTTGGTTGGTGACCCTCAGCATCAAGTAGGCGCAGCGTGGCTCAAACAGTGGCATCATAGAGACTTAGCCATTTTTGCCAATGTTAGCCGTCAAGCAGCCCAAAGCGACCGTATATTGCTTATGATTGGAAAAGACCACCTTCCACTTCTATCTCACTTTTTCGATGCCAGCGGAGAATTCGATATCGTTCCTGCACTTGATTACTTTCCCCAGGAGAAATAACAAAACCTCCACTTTTTTCCTAAGTGGAGGTTTTATAGATTATTGTTCCGGTGGCCTTTGCTGGTTTCGTTTTCTTCTTAATCTTTCAAGAATTTTTTTGCGATTGATGTGAATGGTTTTAGGTTCATATCCTTCACTGGCCCGTATGTCTTCATTGGAGGCTTTCATAAACGATAAAGCCAGCATGAACATGATAAAAATCAATGGAAAACCACCAACAATACTCGCTGTTTGTAAGGTACCCAGTCCACCAAGGAACATCAGTGCTAATGGCAGCAGACATAAAGCAAATGCCCAAAACAATCGGTTCCAACGCAACGGTTCATTTTCTACTTCTTTTTGAACTACTGCAGATAAAATATAGGAACTGGAATCAAAGGTCGTGGCAAGGAAAATAATCGCCAGTACAGTAAATATCAATACCATGAACTTGGCAAGTGGCAGCTGTCCGATAATAGCTATTATCGCAGCCGGAGCACCGTATTCGTTCATATAACCAATGGCATCAAAGCTGCCTGTCATCTGCAAGTACAACCCGAAGTTCCCCATGATTCCAAAGAAGAGAATACAACCAAGGGTCCCATACACCATGGTTCCAAGCACCATTTGGCGAATGGTACGTCCTCTGGAAATACGCGCAACGAACAAACCGACAAACGGAGCATAAACGAGCCACCAGGCCCAGTAGAATATCGTCCAGCCTTCAGGAAATCCTGTTTCTTCAAATGCTCCTATATCACCAAACGGTTCGGTCCATGTCGCCATTTTAAAGAAGTTATCCATTAGGATTCCGACACTGTTGGTGGTTGTCTCTGTCAAAAAGCGAGTCGGACCGAACAAGAAAATGAATCCTAGTAAGAATAGTGCCAGCCATAAGTTGATATCGCTTAGCAGCTTGATTCCTTTTTTCAACCCGGAATAAGCACTGAAAGCAAATATTGCCGTACATAATAACAAAATGAAGGTTTGCATCGTCAAATCTGCTTCCAGACCAGTCAATTCACTGATACCTTCAGCAATCATAGGAGTACCAAGTGCAAGGGTGGTTCCTGCCCCTCCCATCAAACCGAACATGAATAGAATATCAATGATATGGCCGACTGGACCATCTACAATCCGCCCTAACAAAGGACGACATGCCTCACTGATTTTCAATACTGGTTTCTTACGAACATAATAGAAATACGCAATCGGCAATGCTGGGAGTGTATAAATCGCCCATGCAATCGGTCCCCAATGGAAAATACCATAAGCTGTCGACCATTGGATCGCTTCTTTCGATTCCGGTTCAATGCCGAAAGGAGGGCCTTGATAGTAATAAGCCCATTCGATTACAGCCCAATATAGAATACTCGAACCAATCCCGGCAGCAAATAACATTGCCGCCCAGGAGAATGAATTGAATTCAGGCTTTTCTCCTTCATCTCCTAATAAAATGTGTCCATTTTCACTAAATGCCACAAAAATCAAAAATGCAAATACTAATAAACCCATGATTAAGTATAATACCCCAAAGTTAGAGGTCATGAATGTATTGGCCTGATTGACGACCTCCACACCAGCCTCAGGGAAGATGATAAGTGGCACAACAACCCCAAGCAATAAGATAAATGCCCCTATAAACGTGGGCCAATCAATTAATTTTGTATTCATTTGAAACTTTCCTTTCATAATTTGTTATTATTACTGCAACAACACTAGGAAAACTGTTTAAGAATAATTAATTTGAGAGGAAGACATTTTTTTAGAACTCCCGCATCTTGTTACACAACCAAGGAGTAACTTATCAAAAATGAAATACATCGACAAACCTTTAAAAATCACTTATAGCACCATTCCGTGTAAATAAACCGCAATAAGTCTATTTATGTCGAATATACACTGTTTTTGTCGATAATTGTGGCCCAGGCGCCGGAGTATATGATCTCGACAGCCCTGCTATTAAGTTTGCTCTATTTCCTTCCTTTTATTAATCATTTGATTAAGGTGTGATATATGAGGTGGAAATGAAGAACCTGTTGGAAATGCGTAAAAAACATACGGGGCAGTTTAAGGGACGTTCAATACTACGGTGACAATTATGAGTGAGTTGACGAGAAGAAAACCTTATCGAATTACCATATGAACTTAGGGTAGGCTTTCGGGTTTGGCACAGCCAGCAGCCTGCTTGCCGTACTGCTACTATGAGGAGAGGATGTGAAGGTTATGCGTAAATGGAGAAACTGGGATGAATGGTTCAATCCCCTGTATTTCCCACTAATAACAGCTATTCCAATTGAAATATGGCTGTTGAGTCTGATTCAGAGAAAAGCCTGGAGTACAGTAGAACTGACCACTTTTATCATTGCGGCCCTGTTTCTAGTATTTGCCGGGATCGTAGAAATGAGTGCGGAGGAAACAAAACATCGTACGTTCGGACACCTTTACCTGGGAAGTGCTGTGATTTTTGGTGCATTAGGATATCTGTTTTTTTAAAATACAGCGCTTCTCCAGGTCTCAAATGAAAAACAACCAAGGCAAAATCATAGGAATCATTATAATAAGGGTGACCGTTAACCAGGGAATCGAATTTTCTTCCTTCAACTGTTTACGATAGGACATCCCCCATGCCAATAACAGGAGAAGAGTTACAATGATACTCTGTAAGTGAAAGGTATCGTCTTTATTCATCATAAAAATATATAGAACTCCTTCAATGATCAGTAAAATACCGACCAATGAATTGAATATATGGGTGAAACGTCTGCTCACTCTTGTCCACTCCTTGTAAGGTTAAATTCAGTTATATTATATCATTCGCTTAAAACATTATAGAAATACTTTTGCTTTTACAAGGCGGAAAGACTAAAATTGAATATGACAGAAAATTCCCTTAATTATCCACTGTCTTAAAAGGAGGAATTATATATGAGCCGAAACCTCACTTGCCAGTCATCGGTATATTCATTAAGTAAGGATCACTCCCCTGCTATCCACGTACAACCAGGAGAGACGATCACCATTGAGACATATGATTGTTTCCAGAATCAGATTCAATCAGAAAAGACAGAAATAAATGCAATTGATTGGAACCAGATCAATCCGGCTACTGGACCGGTTTATATTGAAGGGGCAGAGCCTGGAGACATATTGAAGGTGAAGATCGATAGACTCGAAATCGGGGAACGCGGTGTTATGGTCACCGGTAAAGACCTCGGTGTCTTAGGCAGGCATTTTGAAGATTTCGATGTCAAAATTATCCCGATTAAGGATAACCGGGCTATTTTTGATGACAAGCTATCATTACCTTTAAATCCTATGATTGGTGTGATAGGAGTGGCACCTGAGAATGAAGAAGTAAACTGTGGAACTCCTGGTGCACATGGTGGAAACATGGATACAAAATTGATTACGGAAGGTGCCGAGTTATACTTCCCTGTCTTCGCACCGGGCGCTTTGTTCGCTACAGGTGACTTCCATGCTGCCATGGGTGACGGGGAAATCAGTGTGTCAGGAATTGAAGTTCCTGGTGAAGTAACCGTAACCTTCGATATCATAAAAAACAAATCGCTTTCTTATCCACTTGTAGCGAATGAAGAAGGTATAGCCTTACTTGTTTCTAAAGAAACATTGGATGATGCGGTCCAAACGGCTGTAGAGCAAATGGCAGAACTGTTACTCCCGCACACCAATTTTACACTTTCACACCTTACCATGCTGATGAGCGCAGCAGGAGAAGTCCAAGTGAGTCAGGTAGTAGATCCGCTGGTAACAGCTAGATTTTTTGTTCCTGTCCACATTTTAAAGGCGTATGATATTCAATTATTTTAACAACATAAGCCAACTCTGCTTCCTGGGAGTTGGCTTACATATTTAATAAGTTATCTATCCTTTCTGTGCGTTGGTAGGGTTTGGCATCATATTTAAGTATTTCCCAGTGATAGGTGTAAATTAATATTTCAACCAGATTCTCCTGCTTATTTTCCACTGTCAATCCAGCTTCTACTGCCTGAATGTTAGATATACTTCCCTCAGCAGTCTCTGATTTTTTTAACACCGTCAATATTCGTTTAATTTCTTTCTGATCTTCTATGACATAGCCTTCATAATCGCCAGAAATATTATGGAATTTCATTGTCAATGGTCTTTTATAATCCCACCAGTCATGCGGGGTAACCGAGTCTTTTTGGAATGTTAACGGAGTGTATAAATATTGGGTGTCGAGATAAATGTATGCTGCTGTAATGATAACCAGTAACGTGGTAAAAGCTGTTGCTATTCTTTTCAACCAATCTCTCCCTTGTCTATATTTGTCAGAAAAGACACTTAATTGTTATACGTGTATGTCTTCCTATTCGTTTCATACAAAATAAATTTCTTTTAAAAATAAGATTTGAAAAATTCACCCAAAAAAAGCCTATCCACCTCCATCCAGGATAGACTTGCAAAGCGCCCCTATTGAAAAGGAACCTTTTTAATCTAGCGTTTTAGCGAAGCCAGTGGATTTTTTGACAAACCCCATGTGTTCATAGACTCTGTGTGTTTCAGCCCTTTCTGGTCGATTGCCACTATTCAATATCAATGAAGCAGCACCATTGGCTTTTCCCCACTTTTCTGCTTGCTGAAAGAGCTGTTTACCTATCCCTCTTCCTCTATGCTGTTCTTCTACGACGACCGCTACAACTCTTATGTAACTATCATTACCCTCATACCGGATCCCATGAACCATCCCTATCATCCCCAACAAGCGTTCATTCTCTTCATACACATACGTCTGATAATCCGTCTTCATTTTTATTTTCGCAAATCTCACGGCCATTTCCTGTTTAGTAGTGGGGTATCCTAACACTGTCACCAGCCTTGCTAAATCTTTCGCATCTTCTAATTCAGCCTTACGAATCACATTTATCCTCCTCTAAAACAAAAGCCCTCCCCTGGGTAGAGAAAGGCTATGCTTCATTATTCATTTGGATTTTGTTTCTTCAAAACTCTCCCACTTCTCTTGTTTGTCTATTTGTGGGCTTTGGACTTGAAATGGAATTACTGCCAGTGCAATACCTATGACAATTATAAAAGCAATTCTCTTTATCCAGTTCACATTCTGCCCCCTATGCAGATTATTAATCTAAGTTTATCATATCCAAGACTTGGAAATAAGGATAAAGAAGGAATTTTTTAAAAGCAGGTGACATTTGACGGCCACCTGCTTTATCTTGTTGTTGATTATGATTGCTGCTTTTCTTTTTGCCTTAATTCTACTCTTCGGATTTTCCCTGATGTTGTTTTAGGTAATTCCGTGATAAACTCGATTTTTCTAGGATATTTATATGGAGCGGTCAGTTCTTTAACATGATTCTGCAGCTCCTTGGTCAAGGATTCATCCCCATTCACATCTTCCTTCAGAACGATGTACGCCTTGACGATATTGCCACGAACTTCATCCGGGCTTGCCACTACAGCACATTCCTGAACAGCAGGATGCTTCACCAATGCATCTTCTACTTCGAAAGGTCCAATCGTGTAGCCAGAGCTTATAATGATATCATCACTTCTGCCTTCAAACCAGAAATAGCCTTCTTCGTCTTTAGAAGCCTGATCTCCTGTCACATAATAGTCCCCGCGATAAGACATCTTTGTACGTTCCGGGTCCTTGTAATACGCTTTAAACAAAGCGGGTGTTTCTAAATGGACCGCAATATCTCCAACCTCTCCTGGTCCTACCGGTTCTCCCATTTCATCGATGATTTCTACCCGGTTTCCAGGCGTTGGTTTCCCCATAGAGCCTGGTTTGACATCCATGTCCTTCATGACACCGACAAGCAATGTGTTTTCTGTTTGGCCATATCCATCCCGCACAGTGACATTGAAGTGTTTTTGGAAAGTATCGATGACTTCCCTATTCAATGGTTCACCGGCTGATACAGCACTGTGCAATGCAGGTAGATGATAATCACCCAGGTTGTCCACTTTTGCCATTAAACGATATTCAGTCGGCGTACAACAGAGGACATTCACCGTATAGCGTTCTAATATACTTAAATAGGTTTTAGGATCAAATTTACCCTGATAGACAAGTCCGGTTGCTCCAGAACCCAGCACAGATAAAAACGGGCTCCAAATCCACTTCTGCCACCCAGGACCGGCAGTAGCCCATACCTTATCTCCATCTTGAATACTGAGCCAGTTCTCTGCAGCTGTTTTCAAATGAGCGTAACCCCAGCCATGTGTATGGACAACCCCTTTTGGATTGCCGGTGGTTCCGGACGTGTAGGATAAGAAAGCCATATCATCCCGTGTAGTATCAGCCATGTCCAGTTCAGACGATACTTTTTCCCCTTCAAGCAAGTCATCAAGGTACGTCCAGCCTTCCACAGCAGCTCCGATCGTAAACTTTTTGATTGAACTAATTTCTTTAATATCATCAAATTGTCCCGTATATGGGTGAAAACTGACCACACCGCTTACCTCACCATGAGTAATTCGATATTGCAAATCTTTGGTCCGGAGCATTTCAGAGCTTGGTATGACAACCAGTCCTGCTTTTAAAGCGCCGACATATACCTGGTAAGCTTCTATCAGACGAGGGATCATAATTAGAACTTTATCGCCTTTTTTTAAACCTTCTTGTTTGAAAGCGTTACCAATTTTGTTTGCATTTTGCATTAGTTCTGAATATGTAATCTCTTTTTGATTTCCCTGCTCGTCTTCCCACTGCAAAGCTTTGCGATCAGGTTCCTTTGCAAACTTTTCAATTTCATTCACTACGTTATAAGACTCTGGAGCTATCAACGATTCTCTATCCATGGTACATCCCCTTCCCCAAAATAAAGTAACATCATTCACCAGTATTATATCAAACAATTCACAATTGTTGAAATTTAAATATAAAGGGGTTTTCAAGAAAGTTGGACTGGTGTTCGTGGTTGTTTTTCATAAAAGGATTATTTAATTATTGGCCCGAAAAGTCGAAGACTTGATTTCGAGATGTTTTGGGAGTTTAAGGTCGTTGGAGAAGGATTCGCTTTCCAGCTTCATCGCCTAGACACTCGCGACATAAGCAGTCCATTAACGGGAAGAAAGAGCCCTTCCCTTTTGCTGTTCTGCTTATGCGTGTCGTGTCTCCCAAGGCGATTACGCATTCATTTCTTTCCTGCGGGGGAACTGGCGAGCTTCCTCTGGCTATCGCCCTGTGGGATCTCGCCTAGACCCTTCTCCCGCGGGAGTCTCACCCTTTCCCCACGCCCTTTGCCATACAAGATACTCGAAATCGCACTTGGGAAGTCCACCCCTTTTGTGAAGAAAATCCTATTACAATGCTAATTTGAATCTGCTTTCTGTTCCAAAAGTACACTATTCTTGATAGGCGTTTCGAGATTCTAACCCTTGAATGGTGGCTGGGAAAACGGTGAGACTCCTCGAAAATGCTACGCATTTCCTTCGTGCGTGGGTTAAGTCAGGGTGAAAATTCATAGTCCTGTGGGATGTAAATGTTCGGTGAGATCCCGCAAGGCGAAGCCTGAGGAAGCTCACTACATGCCCACGGAAAGCGATCCGTTTTCCCAGCCACCATAATTGCAATCTAAAGTCTCGAAACTGAGTCTTCAAGTAAAGGGAGCTTATCTGGAAAATCATCATAAGAAATTTACTTATAATTATGTTATAGAAACAAGCTTCCAGCCCTACCTGGATAAGTAAAAAGCCGGCTGAAACCTTTTCGTTTCAGCCGGCTTAATCCATTAAGCTAGACGTTTGAAGTTTTCCCCGAGAATTTCGTTCATCGAATGAACCGTAACAAAAGCCCGATCATCAATCGAAGAAATATACTTTTTCAGCCGAGTAAAATCTTTTCTTCCCAAAATAGTCGTTATTACCTCTTTGTCATCATAATTAAAAGCACCACGGGCTGTATGAATCGTCGCTCCTTTTCCCAGGGTCCTGACAATAAATTCCCTGACTTGTTCACTTTCTCTGCTGATAATGACAATTTCATTTTTATGGTCGAATTGCTGCAGAGCGTAATCAATGACCAGGCCGTTTAAGATTACACCGAAGAAAGCATACATACCAACGGTCGGACCGAATAAGAAAACAGAAGATGCAGCAATTGCAATATCAGACATTAAAACGCCTTTCCCCACTTCAAAGGAGAAATACTTGTTCATGATCATGGCGAGAATATCAGTCCCCCCTGTGGAGGCTCCCTGGTGGAAGACAATCGCCATACCTGAAGCAGCGATAATTTGTCCTATGATCAGTTGGATTAATATATCATTGCTTAGAGCTGATTCCATCGGATAAACTACTTCCAGTCCCCATACCATGAAAGAAAGCGCAAAGCTTGCATAGATGGTCTTGGCGCCAAACTGAAAGCCGAGAAAGATAATTCCAACTATAAATAAAATAATATTTAAGATCACCATGATGATACCTAGCGACACTTCAGGAAACACTTTATTCAATACAATCGAGAGCCCACTGACCCCACCAGTTGCGAGATCGTTTGGAGATAAGAAAAAATGTACGTTAATCGCAACAGCAAATGCACCAACATTTATCAGCAAAAATGAAAATAATTTTTTAAGCATCAGAAAGCCCCCTTGTTGAAATTTTTTGTTTACAAATCACGTTTCTTTTTTTCAGTACAATCGGGATTATAACGAGGCTTTCAGCGTTTGTAAACAGCTATGCAACAAACTTTATAAAAACTTTCATGTAAGCGATTTAAGCAGTTTCATCATTCATAATTGTAAAAATCTTTTACCTTCACATAACTCATTTCCCAGGAAATATGTCGAAAAAAACAGACCCCTAAGGATCTGCTTTTCACTTATTTAATTGGAAATAAAATTGCAACAGAGGTGCCTTCTCCTTCTTCACTAGAGTAGTTAATTGTACCACCTAAATCATCGACCATTTTTCTAGTAACCATAATGCCTAATCCAGTTCCATCTTTTTTTGTAGTAAAGAAAGGTTCACCGAGCCGTTTGAGTTTTTCGGGTGACAGGCCTTTCCCATCGTCCGAGATTGTGATTAAAGCTTCTCCATCTTCACATACGACATCGACCTGGATTTTCCCATGGCAATCTACAGCCTCAATAGCATTCTTAATTATATTGATCAATATTTGCTTAAACCGGTTCGGGTCCGAATGAATAGCTGATTCATAACAAGCGATCGATGTATGGATCGTGATACCTTTCTCTGAAATCAGAGATTGATACAGCTCAATGACATAATCAATTGTCTGTTTAATGTTCACCTCTTCTACTTGAATAGACGAGGAAGGCTTAGCGAGCATCATAAAATCATTCACGATCGACTCGATGCGATTCACTTCACTTAACAATAGTTCATTATATGATTCCCGCAAATCAGGATTAGCCGTTCCAAGTTGCATAAATCCTTTTAATGCGGTTAAAGGGTTTTTAATTTCATGAGCTATTCCTGCAGACATCTGTGTAATAGCAGAAAGCTGCTCAGACTTCCGCATGAATGCTTCCTTTTCCTTCATCTCAGTAATATCTTCACTAATGCCGACGATATACTTTTCTTTACCATCCTGAACTGGAAATCCTCTTGTACGAATCCATTTTACTTCATTTTCGGGTGTAGTAATCCGGTATTCAATTTGAGAATTTTCTTTTCTCATTTTACGGTAGCCGTCTCTGATGTAAGAATAGGACTCATCATCTGCTATCTGTTCCCACCAGGTTAAAGGATCATTTTCCCTTTCCTCGAGTGGAAGGCCAAACAAATCCTTGAAGCGTGGACTGACATAAATCAGCTTTGCAAAAGATTCATCACATATCCAAAATACATCCTTAATATTATCAGCCAGCAGAGAAAAACGTTTTTCCGCTTCTTGTAAGGCATGCAAATACTTTTTCCTGACCGTTACATCCTGAATAAAAATAGTAAAACCATCATCCGTAGGGTAGATGGTGATTCTAGCGTACATTTTCCGCTCTTGCATATAAGCATCAAAGGTTACCGGTTGTTCCATTTCTAATGCCATATAATAATGACGGTAAAACAGGTAGTAATCACTAATCGGGTATAACTGCCATAATTTATGTTTGTAATGGGACTGCAAATCCTTCCCAAGCATTCTTTCCATTTGCGGGTTTGCATACGTCAATTCCCATTTCTTGTTGATCAAGGCTAACCCATGGGGGAAGTTTTCTGTTATGGCTTTCATTTGTTTGTGCAATTCTACAAAATTCATATCTGGAGGGTTGTCCAATGTTTTCGTTTGGTTTTTAGTTGTTAATGTAATTTCTTCGGAGCTTTCCTTTACCGCTGAGGTTTGTTGGATGTCTTTGGTGAAAGGCATACGGTGGGGTATACTGCCGTCATCTTGATATAAAGGATCGATGACTACCACGATTCGTCGATGGGATAGCTGTTTAAATGAACATCGCACCCATTGATGATGATCTTTGAAGAGAAGGCGCGCTTTGCTGTAGTAAGTCTTTTGTTTAGTTACATGCTTCAACGAATGCTGAATGCCGAATTGGTCATACACGTAAAACAAATCCAGCCAATCTTCCAGGTGGAGTTGTTCCTTTGCATAACTTTCTTTCTGCAAAGAACGACTGCATGTTACCGTCTTCGTTTCCAGATTAATTAGACAAACATTCTGATCGATTAAATCAAAAAGCGCTAAAACGTCACTTTCCTCCAAACCACAATGCATCCTCTCAATTAACATCAATGGACTACCTCTTTCCTTTTGATACTTAAGGTAACGATGATATGCTCCGCAGGTACTATTATAACAAAATTATTTAAAAATTAAATATATTCTTACAATTTTGTGAAAATTAGGTAAAACCCCTTATTATAAAGGTATTTATGACACCCTGACATCAATAGGAACACAAATGCATGCACTCAAAATGACTCACCAAAAACAGTTATTTAGGCCTAACTTTTTAAACTTTTTTAAACTTCTCCATAAAATCAGGCTTGTATAACTTTACTGTTGGCTCAGTGTAAGTAAATCCATTTGATTTTGTACGAAGCTGCCTTGATAGATCGATAACATATTCTGCTTTTCTTTGGCTGAACTGCAGGTTCAACCACTTCCGTCCACCTATGTTACCTCCAATTACCGTTATCATATCAGATAAGAAATGAATATTTTGTCGAAAAACATAAAATAGAGACACTTTTTTTTAGTGTCTCTACAATTAATACCAATAGCCGCCTCGAGGCAGTAACTTTTTCATCATTAAGTGATCGAGACTGTGAAACGAGTAGCCCTGATTTCGTAAATCATCAATCAGTTTCTCTAATGCCAGTGCGTTGTCTTCCGATACACTATGAAGTAACAAGACAGCCCCCGGATGTATTTGCTTCATCAGACTGTCATAAGCATATTTCCATCCCCTTTGCTCCCCAGTGTTCCAATCCACAAAAGCAATTGACCAAAAAGCGTTGATGTATCCCAATTCTCTGGTCCAGTCTAAAGTCTTATTATTGAAAGTTCCGCGAGGCGGTCGTAAATAAAGCATGTCTTCTTGATCTGTAAGATCCGCTACCGCACTTTCGACTTTATCCAGTTCTTCTTTGATGCGGGCTTTTGAAGAAGTAGTGAAATCTGGATGATGCCAGGAATGATTGCCGATGATATGGCCTTCTTTGTTCATTCGCTTCACCAGATCCGGTGCACTATTGATATAATGCCCCGTAATGAAAAAAGTCGCTGGAACGTTTTTTTCTTTTAATACATCAAGGATTTTACCTGTATACCCCTCTTCGTAACCATTATCAAAGGTGAGGTAAATTTCTTTATCCCCGGATTCATCAAGGTAAAAGCCATCATATTCACTTAATAACTGCTCATAAAAGCCTACGTCCGGAGGTTCACCCTCGTTATTTTTTTGGTAACCCCAACCATAGGCTGATGCCGAAATAGGAAAGTTACCTATAACCACTAAGGAAATCACGAAAATCAGGAGTTTATTCATGAATGTCTTCACCTGCTTTTCTCTTAGTTTACAACTACAAAAAGCATATATACCTGACTTACTTTTCCAGTGTCTTGTAACTCAAAAAGAAAAAAGCACCTCTCCTGCAGGTGCTTTTCACAATAATTTATAAAACCATAGCGGCAATCCAGCCAAAAATGAATAACGGAATATTATAATGCAAAAAAGTAGGTACACAAGTATCCCAAATATGATGATGCTTACCATCAGCTGCAAGTCCTGAAGTCGGTCCCAAGGTGCTGTCTGAAGCAGGTGAACCTGCATCCCCAAGTGCACCTGCCGTACCTATCAGGGCTGCTAATGCCATCGGTGAAAATCCGGCAGCTACTCCGATCGGAACGAATAATGCTGCTAAAATAGGAACTGTACCAAACGAAGAACCGATTCCCATCGTTACCAGCAGTCCAACCAGCAATAGGATAAAGGCAATGAGACCTTTATTGTCCCCGATCATACCGGAACTGGACTCCACTAACGCATCGATGGAACCTGTTTCCTGGAGTACATTAGCATAGCCAGCTGCAATCAACATGACGAATGCGATCATGCCCATCATACCGATACCATTTGTAACCACTTCGTCCCCGCGGCTGAACGGTACAACCAGAAAGACAAACATGAGAACAATTCCCGTCAATGCCCCTAACACAAGGTTGCCTGTCCAGATTTGTACACCGAGCGCTCCAGCAACAGCAACCAGGGTCCAGGCATGTTTTGCTTCAAATTTAGCCTCCGGTACAGCAACCACCTTGTTTTCGTCTTCTAATTCATTGACCTGGTACTTATCTCTCGGTTTACGGTAAGAGAAAAATACGGCTACAAGTAAACCAAGAATCATTCCAGCTCCGGGAAGTAGTAGCGACAGTGCTATGTTCCCTATCCCTACTTCTACTCCGCTGCTCCCCATTGCATCCTGGATAGTTTGATGAAAGATCAAACCAAATCCTGCTGGAATCATAATATAAGGTGCTTTCAAACCGAACGTCAAAGCGGTTGCAACACCTCGTCGGTCCAATTTCATTTGATCGAACAATTTCAATAAAGGTGGAATTAAAATCGGTATGAATGCAATATGCACAGGAATGACGTTTTGAGAAAGTGAAGCAACTCCTGCAATCACTAATAACATGATGACACGTTTATTTTTTAACACATTCAATAAATAATTCACTAAAATATTCGTAATACCTGAATAACTGATCGCTACTGCAAAAGCACCTAGTAAAATATAGCTTAAAGCAACGCTTGCCTGATTCCCCATTCCGCTAATCATCAGATCAAGGGAGTTTTGAAGCGATTCTCCAGCTATGAGCCCTGCTGATAAAGCTGCAGCGATAATGGCTATGATTACGTTGACACGCAACAGACTAAGCACAGTCATAATCAGCACAGAAATTATTACAGCCCATGCCATATATATTCTCCTCTCGCATTAATTAATTTTAGTTCGTTAACGATTTATCATGATAAAGAATTAGCGGGTAAAAATCAACCCCCAATTTTTTCAAAGGCAACAATGCCACTACAACTAAATAGGCGGAATAGCGACCCATTGCCCACGCCTCTTATAAAAAATTAAAAACCGCACGTTATGGAAAACAGTGCGGTTTGTCATATGAAGCTACATCTTTTTTTCTAATTCTTCCAGCATTTGAATGAGCTGGTCGATGTCCTGCACAGATGTTTCCTCCGGCTCCATTTCTTCCAGCCGGGACATAAATGCTGCTAATCGTAGTTTAAGGTCTTGCAGTCTCTCTTCTTGAGCCATATATAAACTCCTTTTTCAGTTGTGTTCCTTGAATGACGTTATTGATGATACCAAGCATAATCATAGTAAAAAACATCAGGTTTGTCTATGTTAAGGTAATAAATAAGCATTAAAATACGCCTATTCCAGCAACCTGGAGCAGGCGTGAACTTTATTATTTCAGCTGGAAGGAATAAGACACATGGTCCTGGATCGGTATCCATGCTCCAATACCCTGCTTTTTAATGTTTTTAACTACCAGTTCCTTTTTCGAGCCCTTCAGTTGGATATATACTTCCCCGAAGGCAACGGTTCCTTTTTCATTGACTGCCGGAGCATAAGCTTGCAGGACACCGATTTTCTTAACCGGGACGGCATAGGAGTTTTGCTGTTTCGTACCACTTCCTACGACAGTATGAAAAGATAGCGGCAAGTTGGTATTATTCTGTGCTTCTAAAAGAAGCATCCGCTTCACCTGGTCAGGAGCATCGATTTTGGCTGTCAAACCGCCTTTGACATGCTTTTCTTCTTTTTGCATATAATTCATTTTTTCTGTCGTTTGGCTCGCTTGATTGTTCAATTCATTTGTATTGATGTGCTGATATTCCCAATTGATGCTTGTTTCTTTAGAAGTATAATTCAATGGCCATTTTCCTAAATAAACCTCGCCTCGGTAGCCGATTGCTAAAGGAGAAGGTCTCAATGTCGTTTCATTCAGCAATTCAATCAATTGGGGATTGGTGATTTTCACCTTAGACTCTTCGATTAATTCGCCCGTCAATTCACTTGGTTCAAGTACAACCTGATCCTCGGTGGAATTGGGATAGGTATTGTCCTTCGATATATTTAAAACATGACTAGGCAGTCTTCCCTCATCTTTCTTATCTTCCGCAGAAAGAATCTTGGGCTCGACTGCAGTAAGCACCAATAATAATGCCATGATGGACATCATCCATATTCGCATGTGATGGAGCCCCTTTCTTTTTTTGTTAGCTTTTGATTTGAAGGGCATTTTATGCATCACGTAAACCTGCTGAAAATGAATAAAGCGCGTCCTTTCAACAAGGAACACGCTTTACAGGAATAATTTACATACTCAGTTCTAGATATTCAACAGACTCTTCCACTTCAATGCTGTCTTTGACTGACTGCACCATGGAACAATTATTACGGGCAACTTCCAAGTTCTTTTGCAGCTTATCCTGGTTCAAATGATAGCCTTTGACCATGTAGTGAATGGCCACTTTTTCAATTCGGTTGGCTTCATCCGGATTACGGGTGACATCGACCGTAACTTTGATATCTTCATATTGTACCCGTTGTTTATCTAAGATTTTCCGATAAACTCCGACACTGCACCCAACAATTGAGGAAACCATCAATTGGTATGGGCGAAATCCGAAATCTTCATTACTGGAAATATTCAATTCCCCATATTCAAGCTGGGTACGGATTCCATTCTCTCTCATAAAAAATTCCATCAAACACCACTCCTTCCAATATCTCTTTTATCTATTTTAACAGAATACAAACAGGTATTAACATGTTTTGACTTGATTACTAACGTTTTTTCTTGCCATTCCCTTCGTTCTCCGATAGGATGAAAGAGATTTTTTTCAAGCAGAATGCAAAGGAGGGGGAAGGTTGGTTACAGCAAAAACACGCTTTAAAATCCTCGTAGCATTAGTAGCAATTTCAGGCTTTTCCCAGGGAATGCTGCTTCCCTTACTCGCTGTCATTTTGGAACAAAATGGAATATCCTCTGCTATCAACGGTCTTCATGCCACAGGGTTGTACATAGGCGTCCTGATCGCTTCCCCATTCATGGAAAAACCGATGCAAAAAGCGGGCTATAAGCCGGTAATCCTGCTTGGAGGTGCCTTAGTATTCGTTTCCATGGCATTATTCCCTTTCTGGCAGGCACTATGGTTTTGGTTCATCTTGCGGATGACGATTGGTATCGGAGACCATATGCTCCATTTTGGGACACAGACGTGGATCACCTCCACCTCTTCTCCAGAAACGAGAGGAAAAAGCATCGCATACTATGGATTATTCTTCAGCGCAGGTTTCACGCTGGGACCATTGATGACAAACTTATTATCCGTCCATATGTATTTGCCATTCCTGTTATCATCCTTATTGAGTGTTATCGTATGGTCGGCGATGTTCTGGGTAAGAAATGAGATGCCTGACAAAGATCATCAGACCGTGGATATGTCCAGCTCTATGAACAGATTCGGACAAGCCATCAAATTAGCATGGATCGCTTTTCTGCCACCACTTACCTATGGATTCCTGGAAGCTACCTTACATGGTATCTTTCCGGTATATGGCATGCGGATCGGTCATGATGTAAATATACTGTCATTGATCATACCTTTTTTTGCGGCAGCAAGTCTATTGTCACAAATACCCTTAGGAATATGGAGCGATAAAGTCGGCCGGAAGAAAGTGATTTCCATCGTTGTTTCCGGGGGAATGGCTGCTTTCATTCTTGCAGCCTTATTCGAGACTTCCGCTGTGTGGCTGTTTGTCTTATTCGCGTTTGCCGGATTATGTGTCGGCTCCCTTTATTCACTGGGACTGTCTTATATGACGGATATCCTCCCAAAATCACTACTTCCTGCAGGAAACATCATGTGTGGTATTGCATTCAGTGTCGGCAGTATCAGTGGACCTTTTTTAAGTGGTGCGTTCATTGATTTATTTCCAAATATATCGTTCTTTTATGTAATTGTTGCCCTGCTGGCTATAGTACTTACAGCGAATATTTTCAAAGCAGAGCCCAGCATCAATAGCGCCCAATCCAACACCTAAAACAAAAAGCACAAAGGAAAGGTATTTCCTTTGTGCGGTGTTTATTCCAGTTCCTTATTCATATTGCTACGGTGGAGGGTGTCTTTTTTTATTGCAATGCTTTTTTCAACACTTCAAGGTTTTGGTTCATTAAACTAAAATAATCTTCTCCATTTTCGATATCTTCTTCAGTTAAAACGGATAAATTATGAAGCCGAAGAGCTTCTCCGTTGATTTCTTTTTGTACCACTTCTGCTATCTTGGGTGTGACATTCTGTTCAAACAGCACATATTTCAGATTATTCTTTTCCGCTGTTTCAATAATTTGTTCTAACTGTTTTTGTGATGGCTCTTCGGTAGGACTTAAGCCACTGACCGCGATTTGCTCCAGACCATACGCTTGTTCCCAGTAGCCATAGGCTGCATGCGAAACGATAATTTTATTATTAGGCTGTGCTTTGAGTTCGTCATGGAACGCGGTATCTAAAGCTTGTAACTCTTTCTTAAGGTTCTCGAAGTTCGCCTCGAAAGTCTCTTTCTCTTCCGGTTTAAGGTCTATTAGAAAATCTTTAATGTTTTCAGCAAGCTCGATGGAACGGACAGGGTCGAGCCAGATATGTGGGTCATGGTCTCCATGCTCATGACCATCAACCCCGTCGTGCTCCTCCCCTTCGTCCTCATGTTCATCTTCACTATGTTTTTTCTCATCTTCGTGTGCATTTTCGTCCTGTTGATGAACATGGGAATCTAAATTGATTCCTTCAGCGGCTTCTAAAATCTTTACTTCTTCCGCTTCGACAGCATCAGAAATCTTTCCCGCATAGGACTCAAATTCCTTGCTACTGTATAGGAAGCCATCAGCTTCGGCTACTTCGATCATTTGTTTCGTATCCGGCTCAAATGTATGTGAATCTGCACCAGGAGGAAGGATCGTGTCTGCTTCTACATGCTCGCCCCCAATTTTTTCAGCAAAGTCCATCAAAGGATAGACCGTCGTATATATCGTAATTGTTTGGTTTTCTTTTTTACTGGAACTCCTACCGTCTTCTGCTTGATTTCCACAGGCAGCTAACGAAACAGCGGTTAATATTAATATAAATAATAAGTACTTATTCATCCTCTTATTCACCTTCTTCTCACTTTATATAAAATTACAGAGACAGATAAGCGTACCTTACTCAGATACGCCTATCCTATAAACATCCCGGACACTTGCCATAGATTTCAAATTTATGGTCATCAACCGCATAACCATCCAGGCTTTGTGATATTTTATCCATAGGGCAGAACTCTACTGCTTTTGTTTTCCCGCACGCTGTACAGATAAAATGATGGTGATGGCCATGGGTATCACAATGGAACCGGAAGTGCTTTTCCCCTTCCAGTTCTGTCGATTCCAGGACATGCTCATCTGCCAGCAGATATAAATTCCGATAAATCGTATCATAGCTTACACCGGGAAAGTCCTTCTGAATTTCTTTTAGAATCGTCTTCGCGGGAATATAGCCTTGATCCTGTTCAGCAAAAATTTCCAGAATCCGCTCCCGCTGCTTTGTACGCTTATACCCTTTTTCCTTTAGTTTGTTGATTGCTTTTTCTATATTCATAACGTTTCACCCTTTAATGAAAATTGAGCCGAAACCTTCCGATACGAAATCGCCATTATTAAAATAAGAATGGCTGTCACCACAATCGTACCGCCTGGCGGTACACTTAATTGGTAAGAAGTAATCAACCCTATGAGAACCGAAAACTCCCCAAGAAAGATCGACAATCCGATTGTCTGCTTGAAACTTTTAGCAATACGTAATGCGGCTGCTACCGGCAGAGTCATCAGTGCAGATACAAGCAAGATTCCTACAATCTGCATCGCTGAAGCAATCACTAATGCCACCATCACGATAAATAACAAATGAATCATTTTGCCATTTACCCCGGACACAGATGCATGGTCTTCATCAAAGGAAAGTACAAACAACTCTTTATAAAATAAAAGCACAATTGCCAGAACAAGGATCGTAATCACTAAAACTGTCAGCATATTTGAGCGGCTGACTGCTGTAACACTTCCAAATAAATAACTGAATAAATCCGTATTGAAACCATCTGCCAAAGAAATAAGAATGACTCCAAGCCCGATACCACCAGATAAAATGATTGGGATAGCCAGCTCTTCGTAATGTTTATAAACTTTTCTCAGCTTCTCAATCAGAACAGCCCCGACCACGGAAAAAGCCATCCCCATATACACTGGATTCCAATCATTGATCGCGCTGACTCGTTTTTCTAATAATAGACTTGCCGCAATTCCTGTGAGCGTAATATGGGACAAAGCATCCGCAATGAGTGATAGCCGACGTACGACAATGAATACACCAAGAAGTGGGGCTACAAATCCGATCATGATTCCGGCAAGCGCAGCGTTCTGAAGAAATTCATAGGTCAAGAAGCTTTCAATCATTGTTCTCCACCTCCCCATGATTATGGGTCAGCTGCTGAACCGGATGACCATAAAGCTGACTGAGGTCTTCATTGGAAAAAGCTTTATACTCATGCGACGCGCCATGAAAATGAATCGTCTTGTTCATACAAACGACATGACTGGCGTGTTCTGTAATGGTTCCAATATCATGCGAAACCATCAGCAAGGTGATCCCTTCTTCCCGATTCAATTTGCGCAGAAGCTTATAAAAGTCAGCTACGTGTTTGGCATCGACCCCGACTGTCGGTTCATCCAGGATTAAAAACTTCGGATCACTGACGAGTGCCCGGGCAATGAACACCCGTTGCTGCTGACCACCGGAAAGTTCGCCGATATTGTGATTAAAGTATGCTTCCATTTCGACTGTCTTCAGAGCTTGCATTGCTTTTTCCCGGTCCTTTTTATTATAAAAGCGGAACATTCCTGTTTTCGAAACGAGGCCAGTTTTGACTACCTCTAATACAGTTGCCGGAAAACCTGAATTGAAGCTGTTAGCTTTTTGTGAGACAAAGCCTATATCTTCCCAGTGCTTGAAGTTTCGGACCGGTTCGCCGAACAACTTGATGCTCCCTCTCGTAGGCTTTAATAAACCAAGCATCAACTTGATCAAAGTCGACTTACCTGAACCGTTTGGTCCGACAAGGCCAAAAAACTGCCCTTCTTCAATTGTCATCGACACGTCTTTCACAACTGTTTCTTTTTCATATTTAAATGACACATCGTTTAATTCTAAGATATTATTCACAGACATATTAATCCCTCTTTAAATCATAATGATTACGAATTACATTATATCGGGTAAACTTCCCTCATACAAGTGATTAATCCGTAATCATTACTATTACATTTTTTAACAAGAAACTGTTAAACTTTGTTGTTACTTTTTCATAAAAGCCTTATTCAACTATAGTGCCGAAAAGTCGAAGACTTTATTTTAAGATAATTGGGTCCGTCGCCGAATTAGGAGAAGGGAGGCGGGGAAACGGTTCGCTTTCCTGTGGGGGAACTGGCAAGCCTCCTCAGACTTCGTCTTCCGGGGTCTTGCCTAGATCCTTCTCCCACGGGAGGGAGTCTCACCGTTTCCCCGCCACCCTATCCTATTTTAGATAAGCGGACCGCTACATAAAGATGAAGGTTTCTTCATGGTCCACTAAAAGCCCTTTTGAATCAGCTTTTGTTATAGGAAGATGGGCTAAATACTGATATTTCCGTTACTCTCATTAATTCCCGGACCTCCAGAGATTCTCAACCGTAACGGAAACAGTTTTTCTCGAAACTGAGTCTTCAAGCAAAGGGAGCTTTAACTATAAAATCAACACTAAGATTTAACAAAGCCTTTAGCAAAAGGATAATCCCCTGAACCGATTCGCCTTATAAGGCAAAGCCCAACAAAAAAGAAGCTCTCTGGAAAAACCAGCAGAACTCCTTCTTTTACAAATACTTATTATATCGATGTTCCAGATAATCCTGCAGAGCAGCGAATACCATAGTCATCGGCCAATAAATCAATGCAGCCAGAATATACATGGTCATCGTATCATAGTTTCTCCCCGCCACAATCTGAGCCTTATTGAATAATTCCGGTACAGATATCATTGCAGCAAGCGACGTAGCCTTCAGTAAATCAAGGAAGACGTTCGTCAGCGGCGGGATAGCAATTCTGGTAGCCTGGGGCAAAATAATCCGGCGCATCGTTTGCCAATAACCGAAGCCAAGAGCCTGTGCTGATTCCCATTGGCCCTTATCGACACTGCTTAAAGAGGAACGGTTGATTTCAGCAATATAGGCAGCTGAATTCAATCCGAAACCCAGTACAGCAGCCATCGTAGCGGTCAACTCGATACCGACAACTGGAAGACCAAAGTAAAGTATGAATAAAAAAACTAAGATGGGTGTACCTCGCATGAACGAGATATAGACTCTCGCCGGCCAGCGTAACAACCGCTTATCCGACCTTCTCGCCAGTGCAATGAATAAACCTAGTAACAAGCCTAGCAGCATGCCAAGAATAGCTACTAATAAGGTTAACGGGACACCCTGCAGGACAAACGGCAGGTTATCCCAGGCACGCTGGGCATTGAACAATTCATCGATATCCACTTTTTTTATTTCAATGCCGAACATGGTCATTCACCTACAAATCCAAGCCTTCGATCTCTCGAATTTCTGCATCCGGCTTCTTGGATGCGTCTTTACCACCGAAAAATTCTTTAGAGATTTCAGTCAATGTGCCATCTTCGCGCATTTCTTTTAATGTCTCGTTAACTTTTTGCTTCAAAGCATCTGCTTCTTTCGGCATCACAATAGCAGAGTTAGTTGGATGAAACTTCAAATCCGGATGCAGGGTGACATCAATCTCCGGTAATGCTTTCAATGCCAATGATTGCAGATAGTAATCATTGATGATCAAATCAGTACGGCCATTTTCGACATCACGTAGATAAACATCATTGGTCACATTGCCGTATGTTTTCACTTCTGCTCCAAAATGACGGGAAATTTCAGCGAAAACTGTCGTTGCTCCGCCACCAGCCACTTTCCCTTCCAGATCCTCCAGTTTTTCTATTCCTGACAAATCATCTTCCCGCACAATCATTGTAGAATAAGAATATTTATAAGGATCACTGAAAGCGAATTGTTTCTTACGTTCTTCCGTTACTTCCATATCGTTGATAGCCATATCGATCCGGCCACTCTTAATAGCGGACAGAAGGCCATCGACTCCGTATTCTTCAAACTTGACTTCCATTCCAAGGCGATCGGCGACTTCACGCATGATTTCAACATCATATCCAGTCAGTTTATCAGAATCCTCAGGGTAAAAAGAGGCAGGATAAAGCGTCCCGGAAGTTCCGACAACAAGCTCACCTTTCTCTTGCACCTCTGTCCATTTCTGATCCGATTTTCCAGAGGGTTCTGTGGAACCGGATTGTTTGCTGTTATCAGAGCCGCATGCCGCTAAAGTCAACGCGGTAATAACCATAAGTATAAAAAAGAGTCCTTTATTTTTCATGAGTACTTCCCTCCTATTTAAAATTCACACTTCACCAATATAGCAACGAGGCTTTCGGTTTGCAACTATCCGATTTGCCAAGTTTGAAAAGGATAAAAAATCCATCAATTCTCACTTGATTATCTACTAGAATGTGCTATGATAATAACAGGTACTAAATTATAATTATTTTAATTAAAAACAACGCTATCAATATCCAATTGATAGCTTTTATCATTTATATCACTTAAATGATGTTGATTACTATTCTCAATTAGAGAAAAGGAGTTGAGAAATATGAGTTCAGAAGCACGTGCTGTCAGCACTAACCAAGCATCAGCAGAACATAAACAACAAACATTAATCTGGTGGGAGAAATTCAAAGAACATATCGAACTTATCGCTGCTATCGCCAGTGGTATCCTTATTCTTACTGCCTGGATTTTTGAAGGTTCCATGAGCTATGGATTATTTGTAGCGCTTCATCTATCAGCGTTCGTGATGGGGGGATTCGCAAAGGCAAAAGAAGGTATTGAAGAAACGATTGAGAACAAAGAACTCAATGTGGAAATGCTGATGATTTTTGCTGCAGCCGGTTCTGCTATGATTGGCTATTGGACGGAAGGCGCTATTTTGATTTTCATCTTTGCCTTAAGCGGTGCCTTGGAAACATACACCATGAATAAAAGTCAGCGGGAAATATCTTCCCTGATGGATTTACAGCCAGAAGAGGCTTTACGTCTTCGTAATGGCAGAGAAGAACTAGTTTCTGTAAAGGACCTTCAACTAGGGGATCATATCCTCATTAAAGCTGGCGAACGTGTACCGTCCGATGGCAAAATCATCAAAGGCAGAACGAGCCTGGATGAAAGTGCAATCACCGGGGAATCTGTTCCAGTAACCAAAGAAACAGACGGGGAAGTTTTCGCCGGTACGGTGAATATTAATGGCAGTATTACCGTAGAAATCACGAAACCATCGGATGAAACCCTGTTTCAAAAAATCATCCAGCTTGTCCAATCCGCGCAAAGTGAGAAGTCACCTTCCCAATTATTCATCGAACGATTTGAAGGTACTTATGTAAAAATCGTTTTGATTGTCGTAGCATTAATGATGTTTTTGCCACACTTTCTGTTTGGCTGGAGCTGGACCGACACGATTTACCGGGCCATGATTTTGTTAGTGGTTGCTTCACCATGTGCGCTGGTCGCCTCCATCATGCCCGCCACGTTATCTGCCATCTCTAACGGAGCGCGGAATGGCGTATTATTCAAAGGCGGTGTCCATTTGGAAAACCTGTCCCACTTGAAAGCGATCGCTTTTGACAAGACAGGTACATTAACAAAAGGAAAGCCGGAAGTCACCGATATCTATTTCCGTTCTGATCAGGAATCCATAAAAGTGTTATCCGTTTTAACATCCATCGAGCGCGAATCCAACCACCCGTTGGCTCAAGCAATCGTTAACTACACCGATACCATTCCTGACTTGGAAAGAGTGGAAATTACGAATATGCAGGACCTGGCCGGCAACGGTGTAACAGCTGAAGTAGACGGAGTAACCTGGAAAATTGGAAAACCTGGATTCTTGGGGAAAGACGAGGCAGAAGCCTTCCATAACGGTGTTTTAGAAACATTGGCACAGCAAGGAAAAACAGTAGTGTTTATCGGGGACGATGAAGGAATCGCCGGAGTTGTTGCTTTGAAGGATACTGTTCGTAAAGAAACAAAAGATGCCATTAAAGTATTACAAAAACATGGTGTATACACAGTCATGCTGACAGGCGATAACGAAACCACCGCCAAGGCAATTGCTGAAGAAGCCGGTCTTGATAACTACGTCGCGGAATGTATGCCTGAAGAAAAAGTTGAACAAGTGAAACTATTGCGTAATACCTTCGAGAATGTCGGGATGGTCGGAGATGGAATTAATGATGCTCCTGCTCTTGCAACGGCGAACGTGGGAATCGCCATGGGAGAAGGTACCGACGTGGCATTAGAAACAGCCGACATCGTTTTGATGAAAAATGACTTGCCGAAAATTGCAAATGCCATTAAACTTTCCGAACGCATGAACAAAATCGTGAGACAAAATGTTGTCTTTTCAATCCTTGTGATTATGGCGCTTATCATTTCGAACTTCCTGCAAGTATTGGACCTTCCATTAGGTGTTATCGGCCACGAAGGGAGCACCATACTCGTTATTCTGAACGGGTTGCGGTTATTGAAATCCTAAATGATATAGTTTTTTCATTAAAAAAATTGCCTTTAAGCTTGAAATGCAGGTGCAGGGATCCGCTCGGATTCTCGTAGATCCCGCAGCTGTTCATATTGTTAACAAAATTCTGCTTTCTTACTTGCATGACAAAGGGCTTCCTCTGAGGAAGCCCTTCTTTTTTAATGGAATTTATTCTGCTTATTCGCGGAACTGCTTGTTTTGTGCTTTGGTGCGTCACTCTTTTGTTTTTTGTTATTCTTATTATTATGGTTTTGTTTATTATCACTCATCACTGCCACTCCTTTATTGAATTTGCTCTTAGTTTCCACATGGATGGCAGCAACTATTCCTGGCTATGTCAGGAATGAATGCCAAGTTTTCGTCGGCGTAATATCGCATTAATTTCCCCGCCTAAAATAATGATGATCCCTGACAAATAAAACCAGACCATCAGAACGATAAACCCGCCCAGACTTCCATAAGTGGCTGAGTAGTTTCCCATACTGGTGACGTAAAAAGAAAATAATAAGGAAACGATCTGCCACCCGACGGTAGCAAAAACCGCTCCTGGGAAAGCATGTCTTATCTTGATATATTTGTTCGGTGCCAGCATATATAAAAACATCAATACGACGAAAAAGATGATTGATGATATTACCCAGCGCAACGCATTCCAGAGTTCAAGAAAACCTGCCGAAAGTCCGAAGATAGAAAACAAATAAACACCGATCATCTTCCCGAAGACAGGGAGTAAAAATGCGACAGCAATGACCCCGATCATCGAAACCGTCAATACAATAGCAATGATCCTTCCAACAACCGGTGAACGGCTTTCTTCCACTTCGTAAGCACGGTTGAAAGCCCGCATAATAGAATTTACTCCGTTCGATGCAGACCACAATGTACCAATAATTCCAATCGATAGCAAACCGCCATTCTGGTTTTCCATAAGTTCGGTCAAATTTTCCTGGATCAGTGTGTAGGTTTCCGGCGGGGCGTATGTATGAATGAAGACCAGTAACCTTTCCTGAGACAAACGCATATACCCTAAAAGAGTAACGAGGAATATCATAAAAGGAAATAATGATAATAAAAAGAAGTAGGACAGCTGGGCGGCCATCCCGCTGATATCATCTTTGTTGAAACTGGCACCTACCTCTTTTATCAAACTAAAAAAGTCCTTCATGATATCCCTCTTCCCCTAACCTTAAACAGTCTGTTATGATACGTCACGGTGATCGGCTATTTTTTCAACATCCTTCTCAATTTCTTTTTCCCATTCGCTTACCTTATCAAGCAGCGCTTCCACTTTATTCAATATTTCCAGCACATCTTTCGCTCCATCTGCCAGACGGTTCGTCAATTGATTGTATTGGAGTCGCAGCTGACGGATTGCCTCCGATGGGTTTGACGAATAGCTCCTGGCAGATCTGCCCGCTTGTTTCGTGCTGCCCCAAACATAATTCCTTGTGTCCTTGTCCAGCAATGTCACAGCTCCTCCTATAACAGCGCCAATGATGACCCCTTTCCAAAACTTATGCTCTTCCATAATTTCCTATTCCTCCTTTGATAACTGATGCTCTTGTTTTATTTTATATAATAGCTCCCTACACCCTGCTGAAACGAGTTCATACACATACTCAAAATTACCGGTGAAAAATGGATCCGGCACATCTTTCACTTCCGAGTCCGGAATAAAGTCCAGCAACCGGGCTACGGTCACCTCATCACTTTTACGGATTCCCGCCATATCTGTAA
This sequence comes from Halobacillus sp. B23F22_5, assembly GCF_043497085.1. Taxonomy (NCBI): domain Bacteria; kingdom Bacillati; phylum Bacillota; class Bacilli; order Caryophanales; family Bacillaceae; genus Halobacillus; species Halobacillus sp. B23F22_5. The sequence goes on from NZ_JBIEKI010000019.1 coordinate 59,754, forward strand.
CGTTTTTAGCGTCCATCGCAATTAAGTAATCAAAATCGTCCCAATCCTTTTCATGAATCTGCCTGGCAGTCATCCCTTCATAAGAAATTGCATACTGGTCTAAAACACCTCTAGTCCCTTCATGCGGGAGGTCCCCCACATGCCAATGGCCTACACCTGCTGAATCTACAGTAATCTCCGATTCCAATCCCTCTTTTTTAACGAGATCACGAAAAATAGCTTCTGCCATCGGTGAACGGCAGATGTTTCCTAAACAAACGAATAAAACTTTTATCATTATTTCTTCTCCCCCAATACCTTTCATTTTATAGCACACAAATTTTGTATATAGCGCCCAATACCCCCATATTACAGGTAAAAAACCGCTTTCTCATCCACTATTATACCCAAAATAGCTTGACATTTCTTCAAAGTTTTCGGAATATTTTATATATACGAAAAAAAGGGGGTAATCATCATACAAGATGTCTTAAGCAACATCTCCGGCATTGTGTGGGGTCCAGTGCTATTGATTTTACTTGTCGGTACAGGTATCTACCTGACACTTCGGCTTGGATTCTTACAGTTCTCAGCACTTCCCTATGCGTTGAAGCTCGCATTTAGTCCGGGGAAACAGGACAAGAAATCGAAAGGGGATATTTCCCACTACCAAGCCTTGACCACAGCTATGGCGGCAACTATTGGAACAGGTAACATCGCGGGGGTTGCAACTGCAGTCGTACTAGGCGGTCCCGGCGCCGTGTTCTGGATGTGGATTACAGCCATTTTTGGGATGGCGACTAAATATGCAGAGGCGGTACTGGCGGTCAAATATCGTACAACCGATAAATACGGTAACATGTCTGGCGGCCCGATGTATTACTTAGACCGTGGCCTGAAAATGAAAGGCCTTGGTAAAACACTCGGTATTCTATTTGCAATTTTCGGTGCCATCGCTGCATTCGGTATTGGAAACATGGTTCAGTCCAATTCCGTTTCTGATGCTCTCCAATCAACTTTCTCCGTCCCTACGTGGGTTACCGGGTTGGTTCTGACAATCCTGGCTGCCCTGGTACTACTTGGTGGAATCAAAAGTATTGGTAAAGTAACCGCATTTTTTGTACCGATCATGGCGATATTTTATGTCATTGGTGCACTTATTATTATCTTCACTAATTTTCAACTTGTTCCCGCTGCATTTGGGACTATATTCAATGACGCATTCACTGGAAGCGCAGTAGGAGGCGGGTTATTAGGTACAGCTATCCGTTTCGGTGTGGCACGAGGCGTGTTCTCGAACGAAGCTGGTCTAGGTTCCGCTCCGATTGCTGCCGCTGCAGCAAAAACCGACTACCCTGGACGTCAGGCTTTAGTATCCATGACCCAGGTTTTGATCGATACCATCATTGTTTGTACAATGACTGGCTTGACCATCGTCATGGCTGGCCAATATGGCAATGGCGAACTGGATGGTGCTGATTTGACTACCGCTTCCTTCTCCATTTTCTTAGGTGATTTTGGTGGTTATATCGTTTCACTCGGCCTTGTGTTCTTTGCCTTTTCTACCATTGTCGGCTGGTCTTATTATGGTGAAAAATGCTTCGGATTCTTGACGAAGGACCGTGCACTGCCACTTTATAAAATTGCGTTCGTTTTATTCGTTTTCGTCGGCGCCGTACAAGAGTTGGGTATCGTTTGGACATTCGCAGATATTATGAACGGATTGATGGCGTTCCCTAACTTAATCGGTCTCCTGCTCCTATCCGGAGTAGTGGCAGCCGAAACAAAGCGTTTCATGAAAGTCGCCAAGGAAGAAAAGCAACAAGAGAAACAATCTTCCTATTCATAATTAGAGCAAAGTGCTAGTTTAAAATAAAGCAACGCCAGGCCTGGCGTTGCTTTATTATGTCTTTTGATAGATATAATGGTTTCTTTTTGTCAATAAGCCTTCAAATTCAGCTGGCGGGAGCGGCTTACTGAAATGATACCCTTGGTAATGATCGCAGCCATTCTGCTCAAGAAACCCAAGGATTGCAGGTTTCTCTACACCCTCTCCTACTACTTCGAGCTTAAACGTGTGTCCCAGTTGAATCATAGCCTTTACAATTTCAGCATCACTTGGATCTGTACCGATATCCTTGATAAAGGATTGATCGATTTTCAAGTAGTTGATCGGAAATTTACGTAAATAACTCAACGAGGAGTACCCTGTTCCAAAATCATCAATCGACAATGCGATTCCAAGCCTTCTCAGCTCCTGCATTGTCCTGATGCATGCTTCTGTATTCTGCATGATACTATTTTCAGTGATTTCAATTTCCAAAAATTCAGCTGGCATACCCGTCTTCTCTAATACTTTTTGGACACGGCCAGCAAAGTCATGACGCTGGATTTCTTCTGCTGACACATTGATGGCTACGCGCTCAGGTGCATACCCCTTTTCCATCCACTCTTGATTCTGGCGGCAAGCTTCATACAGTACCCACTCTCCCAACTGGACAATCAGCCCGGTCTCTTCGGCAATAGGGATGAATTTCCCCGGAGAAATAAAACCTCTTTGAGGATGGTTCCAACGGACCAAAGCTTCCATCCCGCTGATCACCCCCGAACGGACATCTATTTTAGGCTGGTAATACAGCATTAATTCTTTTTTACTGATAGCCTCACGTAAATCCCCTTCCAAAGAAACCAGTTCATTATAATATGCATTCATGGAAGCAGTATAAAAAAGTAAACTCTGGCGTCCATTCAATTTACAATAATGCATGGCAATATCAGCATTTCCAATCAATTTACCCGCAGTCATACCTCCCCCGGAGTATTGGGCAATCCCGATACTGGATGTTATGAAGAATTCTTTCCCCATCAAATGGATTGGTTTGCTGACCTGATCTAAAATCGCATCACCGATCTCACGTGCCATTTTTTTCGATGTCACCTGTTCTGAGATGACAAGAAACTCATCTCCTCCAAGGCGGTACAGTTCGCCTATTCCTCTGATTGCTTCCTTGATACGAGCAGCCATCAACTGGATGACCTCATCACCTGCCGTATGTCCAAGTGCATCATTTACATATTTGAAGCGGTCTAAATCGCATAAAAAAATGGTAATAGGCGTCTCCAGCTTTTCCTCATAAGATATCCTAGCTTCTAAATCCTCTTGTACTTTTCTCCTGTTAGGCAAATCTGTCAATGGGTCGTGATAGGCCATATGCCTGACCCGTAATTCTGCTTCCGCATGTACGGAAATATCGACTGAAGAACCGATTATCTCTACCACTTCACCATTCTGGCGGATTGGCGCAAGCGTTGAATAAAGATAACGATCCTTCAGCTTATGTTTATATGTAATATGCTCACCAGCAAATGCCTGATTATATTTGTCTTTCAGGTACGCAGCCTTGACAGGATCAAAAATTTCTTCCAACTTTTTACCTTCCACGTAAGAAGTAGTCAATCCTAAATCCCTGGCCAGCTTTCCTTCGTACATCGTAAAATGATAATAATCATCTTGATGATGCTGTACCTTAAACACCATGTTCATCAAAGCTTCTACGGTACGTTGAAAATCATTTTCCACCTGATCCGCCAAGCTCGCTTCCATTTGCTTGGCATCCGTTATATCTGACCGAAAAGCAATGAAGGAATAAGGCTTTCCCTCTGCTGTCAGCAAGGGTACAATCGTAGTTTTCACCCAAAAAATCTCTCCTGACTTTTTCCGGTTGCATATATCCCCATTCCACACATTACCTTGCAATATTTCGGTCCACAATTTTTGATAAAAAGCAGGTGGATGCTGATTAGATTTTAATAATCGATGGGTATTCCCTATTAATTCTCTTCGATTGTATTGGGTAAGGGAACAAAACTGATCATCCGCATAAATGATTCTTCCTGTCACGTCAGTAACAGTGATTGTCAGGGCTTGTTCCATTGCATATTTAAGATCATGGTACTTGTCCAGATACCCATGTACCAGCGCTTCTAATTCATCGATCGTTTCTCGTACCTGCTCATCCTTGATATGGTCGTTTAAATTTTCAAGCAAACGCTTAAATTTTGTACGATCATTTGAAGTATCCAAGTTCAAAATGTTCATGGTATCCACCTTTACCCAATATTCGTTATGATTCGACAATCCCTCCTTAAGTATAAATGAATATACCCATTTTAAAAAGCCTACAACCACTTAGGAGTAAGCTTTTTTACAGTCTTATATCCTATCATAATTTTCATAACAACAATTAAAAAAGTGATTTTAGAACTATGTGACTTGGATGTTTTTCCATATTAGGCAATCGGCTTGATACATTCCGGACCTTCGTTCTTTGGTGAGTTAACAATATCGCTGACATCGTAGGCATCCAACTCATCCGTTTTAAGCTGACTGATAAAACCGGCAGCCTCATCCGCTCCCCATTTTACCGGCTCGATCCACTCATCCTGTTTTTCATGCGGCAGGATGACCGGCATCCGGTCATGGATCGGCGCCATGAACTCGTTTGCTTCCTTTGTCAAAATAGTGCATGTGAACATTTCCTCTTCATCTTTTCCCCACTTATCCCATAAGCCGGCAAAGGCGAACAATTCCCTGCCCTTTGGAGCAATCCTCTTTGCCTGTTTGCCCTCTGCGGTACGTTGCCACTCATAAAAACTGTCCGCTACGATCAAGCATCGCTTTTTAGTCATCAACTGCTTAAAACTGGGCTTTTCATGTGCTGTCTCGCTACGTGCATTGATCATCTTATAGCCGATCTTCGGATCTTTCGCCCAAAATGGCACCAATCCCCATTTCAGGAAGCCCGCCCGTTTTTCTTTGCCATCATGAATAATGGCAAGCACCTTCTGGCCAGGGGCAATATTATACCTGGGTTCATAATTCGGTATTTTGTGATCCAGCCCAAATTCCTTCAGGATTTCTACTTCTTCTGCTAACAATGTATAACGTCCGCACATTAAGAATAGCTCCTTCCTAATCAAGCTTTTAGCGCTCAAAAGCCCATTCTCTGATTGATTTGACTTTGATAGCGACGGTAAGAACCGGAACTTTTCAACTTTCTCTGTTCCATCATCAACTGGAAACGGAGTTGCTTTTCATTTAACTGCTTTTTATACCTTTCTTTTTCTTCTGGGTCTCTGCAGCAGTCAATCAATTCTTCTAATGAAACCATCTCTTTTTTCAGCTGCATCTCTTCTGGTATCATATTGGCGTTTTTTAATATTTTATAACTGTTTCTGAGATCGGCTGGTACGTGGTCCATGTCGTCCTTGGGTAATGGCTTTCCTTTACCAGGCAAATTGTCAAAGTCACCATTACGGATTGATTGCTTGATTTTCTCTTCTACAATCGAGGTGAAATCCATACGGTTTCCTCCTTCTAAAAGGAAATCTTTGTATATAGTATAGCATGATTTTCTTTCATTATTTTAATCATGCAATCCAGTGGTGATAAGCGTCTTATAAAAAAGAAAAAAGAGCCTGGCGTTGGCCAGGCTCTTGGCTGTTATATTATTTTCCGATGAACATCTGTGTCCATACATTGCCATTCTCAACATAGCCTACGCCAATGTGAGTGAAGTTAGGGTTCATGATGTTCTTACGGTGTCCTTCACTGTTCATCCACGCATTGACAACTTCCTGTGGGCTGCGTTGTCCTTTAGCGATGTTTTCCCCAGCTGTACGGTAGTCAATACCATAAGATTTCATCATATCAAATGGAGAACCGTAAGTCGGGCTGTTATGAGAGAAATATCCGTTAGAAGCCATATCCTGGGACTTATCACGAGCTACCTTGCTTAGTTCTGCATCAGCTTTTAGCGGTGCAAGACCTTGCTTTTGGCGCTCCTGGTTAGTCAATTCTACTACTTGTTGTTCAAATTGATTCAACTGGCTGTTTTGCTCTGCAGCTGGCTGTTCAGCAGGCGCTTGTTCAGTCTGCTGTGGAGCAGGTGCTTGCTTTTGTTCTGGAGCTTCCTGTTTTTCAGCAGGTTTTTCTGGAGCTTCCTTTTTCTCAGGAGCTGGAGCAGGTGCCTGTTCTTTTTCAGCTGGCTGCTCTTGTTTAGGTTGTTCTTTAGGCTGTTCTTGCTGTGGAGTTTGTAGCTGATCCCATTGAACATTGTATTTCTTCAATACATCTTGCAACAATTTATTAACGTCATCCTGGGAGAAAGAACCTCCATAGGATTGTATTTTATAGAATGCTTTAATTGAAGGTGCTTGTTGCTCGCCTCCAGCGTGTGCGTCTGCTGTAAAAGCACCACCTAGAAGCAATGCTGTTGATAATGCGAATGCAGTACTTACTTTCTTGAACATGCGTTGATCCTCTCCTTTGGTGTTTTTTGTACACTAACATCATAGCATCGCTTTTCTGTAAAAATAGAACCATAGTTTTCCATTGACTATTAATGTAAACGCTATCAAAACAACAACCCTATCATTTCAATAAAAGCAAATAGATTGCTCTCTTAATCAGCTGGTAAAAACCGAACTTTTTACTAGAATTTTCATAAAAAAAGCCGTTGACAGACGTCAAAACGGCACTTTTTTGTTACGTTTCATTACTATTATGTTACAATTTCTGCTGTAAAGAGGCTCTTACACCTGCAGCTAAGGCAGGGACTTCTAAAATTCGTAAAACCTTCGCTTTATTATCTTTATCGCGAAAAAAAACATCATTCACATCGTCTATGGTTACTTGGAGGGGATCCTTTTGTTTTAGTATCAGCTTATCTTCCGGATGTACAATTCCTTCCTTAATTACACGTAAATAAAATCCGGAAAGGCCTTTTTCAATCATTTTCACTGGAAAATCTACGAGTCCGTGTTTCCTGGCAATGGTATAACAGGGTTTCCGGGGCTCCGTTACTTCGAGTTCCGTTTCGCCTAAAATGAATCGATCTCCTATAGCTGTTTCCCGTTCGTCCACTCCATTAACAGTTAAATTTTCTCCAAATGATGGATAAGGGAATTCCCGTTGGTACTCCTCTTCCCAGTGGCGGTAGTGCTGAGCTGGATATAGGCATACGGCTTTGTCTGGACCGCCATGGTGTTTTTGATCCGCCTGGTAGTCCCCTTTGAAGTTAAGTTTACTTAATCGAATTGGTTCTTCAACTCTCTGTTTTTGGATCGCTGTTTTCAAAGGACCCTTATCCGTCTCTAAAATGACAGGTTTCCCGACACTGATCGCTTCTACATTAAAATGCGTCACTTTCCACCTCACTCCTTCGCTTAATCCAGGCAGGCAAATAATCATAACTCCATACATCACTGGGATAATCGACGAACAGCTCTTCTCCATTTTCATATAAGGCCTGCATGATTTCGTTTAATGCGCCCATATAATATTCATACAAAAATTCATAGCTGAACGGTTCATCAGGCATATGATTCTCCGCACAGACTTTGGGATTAGCATAATTCAGATAGGTACGGCAAGGAATCGGACGAATCTCATAAGCCATACACGTTTTTGTTTCCGGATCCAGCATCGGGCAAGGCAAGTCCAAACGTTTATAATTCAACTTTGTCTCATCTGCCTGCAGATCCATATTCAACGCTGTCTCCAACTTAACTTCATGTTCATCAAAATAGGAGTTCCAGTGCTGATAGATTTTTTCTTTCCGCTCTTCTGGAAACTGCTCGATTTCCTTGAGCATCATTTTTGCTTCCATTTTTGTAACGATAATCGGAAAATAACAGCAAAATGCACAACCCTTGAAACAGCTGGCCTTCATGCCTGCATAGTCTTCCATCCGTTCTATTTCATGATCGACTTCGCTTAAAAGGCGTTTGAAACCGTTCAGGATAACAGATTGCGTATCCAATTCACTATCCAGCAATTCATCTATGATGTTATCGAAAAATGCGGGATCGACTTCATAATTTTTATTCAGCCGCTCGCATTTATCGAGTATTTCCTGGTGTTTTAAATATTCCGTCATGGAGATACTCCTTTTCTAATACAATCTATATCTACCATTATACATCCAGGAGCACTTTTTAGACTACCTCTTCAAATATAAGAAGAATTTCCTGATTCCTCTTTCGTTCTTATTTTTGAGATGTTACAATGGCACACGCATTCGAAGCACATGAAAAAATACGCAGAAAGGATGATAGGGATGCACGTAGGAAGCAAAGGCTGGTACGTTGAGAAATTGAAGGAACATGGTGTGAATACGATTCAAGGAAGAAAAGTAGAAAAGTATAAAAAGCACATTCTTGCAAACCTATTAGCCGAAAAAGAAGATTAAGTTTATACTAGGACAGGGGGATTGCTCCCTGTCCTTTTTTTCATTACAAAATTTTTGATAGATTTCCTATCATCCACCCCCGTAATTCGTAACATTATGTCGAATTAATATTAGAAGAAATCTGTCATCATTGGAGGTACGTCTCACTATGTTTGCAACTGCTGAAATCGGAATTGATTTAGGAACTGCCAATATATTGATTTATTCGAAGTCCAAAGGAATCATCTTGAATGAACCATCTGTAGTAGCTTATAACACAGATACGAAAGAAGTCGTAGCTGTCGGTAAAGAAGCAAAAGAAATGGTCGGTAAAACACCGAAAAATGTCATCCCTGTCCGCCCGCTGAAAGACGGGGTTATCGCTGATTACGATATGACAGCTCAGATGCTGAAGGAATTATTGAAAAAGGCGAGCAAAGAAGCTGGTGCTTCCATGCGTAAACCTACTGTGGTTGTCTGTACGCCATCTGGCTCAACTTCAGTCGAGCGACGCGCCATCCACAATGCAGTTAAAAGTTATGGCGCAAAGAACGTACACTTGATCGAAGAACCGATTGCTGCTGCAATTGGTGCAGACCTGCCGGTTGAAGAGCCGGTTGCCAACGTCATCGTCGATATCGGTGGCGGTACAAGTGAAGTGGCCATCATCTCATTCGGCGGTGTCGTTTCCTGCCGTTCCATCCGCACTGGCGGGGATAAAATGGATGAAGAAATTATTCAATATGTCCGTAAAGAATACAACATCCTTATCGGTGAACGAACAGCTGAACAAATCAAAATGGAAATCGGTCATGCACTCGTTGACCATAAAGAAGAAAAAATGGAAGTCCGCGGCCGCGATATGGTCACAGGATTGCCAAAAACGATCGAACTAGGGTCTAAAGAAGTACAAGGAGCATTGCGCGAATCCCTTGAACAAATTTTAGAAACGATCCGTGCTACCTTGGAAGACTGCCCTCCTGAACTGAGCGGTGATATCGTCGACCACGGTGTCATCCTGACCGGTGGCGGCGCATTGCTGAAAGGCATGCAGGAATGGCTTTCTGAAGTTATCGTCGTTCCTGTCCACCTGGCTCCTAACCCACTAGAATCAGTAGCAATCGGAACTGGGCGTTCCATCAAGATGATTCAAAAACTACAAAAAGCTGCGAAGTAAGTTCAGCGATTGTTAACGGACTTTTCCTACTAACAAGCATACAATCAGGTGAAGGGGCTGTCCCAAAAGCCTCTTTAAAATGAAAAAACCACGAAGAAATTGATTTTTCTTCGTGGTTTTTTCGTTGTGAGCTTATTTCCCCAGTGAAACAGGCGGTTCCACTCCGCCTGTTTCAGGAAG